>CAINVS010000356.1 GCA_903854205.1 uncultured Bacteroidota bacterium
ACTTAAAAAAAGTGCGAAGTGACGATTTTCAACTCATCCTTCCTATCAGTCTTAACTCAAATCCAGATAAGGTAACTGCTCACACCTAATCAGGAATATTTCCACTATACGCTAATGAAATTGCTTCAAGTGAAGAGTATCCTTTATATCTCATACTTTTTATATAACTTGAAATTCTATAGAATGCTTTTGCCATTTCAAAAGTTCTAAAGCAGCCGGCATTTTTTTGTTTTGTCTTAGAATCTCTTAAATCTCTTTCCGCTCTATTATTGGTAAAGTCTACTTCTTTTACATGTGCAAACATCAAAACTGACGATTCATATTTATTTAATCTAAGCCAAAGATTTTGAGCATCACTATTTTTAGCAGCTAATTTCTCGCCTTCTGTATTAATAAAAACTGGCATTTCACTTAAGCCTGCTTTAAGTATTCTCCGATATTCTTTTTGTAGTTTATCAAACTCGTCTTGAGTTAATATTCTTTTGCCTGGACGCTCTCGCACTACTCCAGCAGCTTCTTTTAGAAGTTCCTTCATCAGATTTGCCCAGACATAGGCATTAGATTCTTCGATAAATTTTAATTCGCGTAATATATGTGCCCCACATATTGCATGCAGTACATTCTTAAATTTGAAATAACTGGCCCAGCAGTCGTGGACAATAATTCCTCCATACCTTGGAATAATCCCTATATCAATAATTGCATCCAGACCTCTTTTGGCATGAACAAACTTAAGAGTTATATTTCCGTATGAATAAGAGTGAACCCAGAATAACAGCTTGTTAATTCGTGTCGACGTTTCATCGCAATGAATAACTTTCATTTTTAATATCGCTTTTATTTGTCTTTCTTCCCACTCCTTTAATGAGTCGCTAAATTTTAAAACATATTTTAGCATATTTGCTTGTGACATAATTCTTTTAATCAGACCTTGAAAATGTTCCTGTGTTCTTTGAAGTGACATCATCTGAACGCATAAGAAATCAATAATCATAATTTTAATACTGGTTCCATATTGAACTGGACCCTGCATATCCTTAGGAAACTCACCTTTGGTTTTTTCTCCACATATTTCGCATTTTTTAACTTCGCAAACAACCGTGTGATGAATTACTTCATAGATAATATCAATTTTCACTCTACTTTCTGCTGAAATAACTTTTTGTTCAGATAAATCAGCGCCGCAGTTATGACACTCTTGAGCTGTAAGTGTTTCAACCGTTTCAGTTGTTCTAATGTTTGAAACTTCATTAGTTACGCTTTGACGACTACCTTTTCCGGTGTTTCGATTTCCATTGCTGCCGAATCCTTGGGATGGAGGTAATCCGCTATTGCTAGATGTTTTTCTAGTTTTTTTCTCAAGAAAAACTAGAATCATTATTTCAAAAAGGGAAATGAGTGATGTAAAAAGAGCGCGCACATGTGCAGGCGTAGACTTATCTTCAAGAGCAAGATTTGACTCATTTTTAATTTTTTCAAATTGTTTTCTTAAAGATTCTTTTGTCATCTAAGACAAATATGCCACATCAAAAATCAAAGGCCCACACTTTTCTACCTAACATGGCCTTACATTTAATATCAGGTGTGAGCAGTTACCTTAAATCAATGTCAGTTTTTTTTCTTTAAAAAAAATTGACATGAATACAAAAGCCTATAATCTAGACTGAATATAATAACATCTATCGGGTTTAACAGGAGAATTGCTGATGATTATAAGCATCCGATTCCTAGCTAGCTACTTATTTTTAATTCTACTTTCAGGAGTATTTACCACAAATGCGTTTGCGGAAAATTTGCTTTGATCAAAAAATCTCATCCATGTATCCCTCACCGTTTTGGAATATAAATCATCCATACTTATAAATTCACGCGAAATGTTTGTCTCAAACCAACTCAACCTTTGTTGTTGTGTCAT
>CAINVS010000357.1 GCA_903854205.1 uncultured Bacteroidota bacterium
GCTTAAAATCTAAGCAAAACAGCTTTTTTTTATTACTTTTGACTAAGATAAAATTTAATGGCGAATAACCCAATTTAATAAATGAACCCAACGCTCTCTTCAATAGACGAATACATCTCAAATCTTCAACAAGCTTCTCAGATCTTGACTTCCGATAAGATTTCAGTAAGTAACTCAGCTTCTGAAAAAATCAATAAATGCAGAGCTTATCTCGATAATAAAATGGCGGCGTCCGATGATTTATATTACGGAATCAATACAGGCTTTGGCTATCTCCAAAATGTAAAAATAGACGATCACCAATTAGAAATATTGCAAGACAATTTGATTAAATCTCATGCCTGTGGAATGGGAGATGAGGTGCCTTCATCGATTGTAAAATTGATGCTAGCGTTAAAAATAAAATCGCTTTGTTATGGTCATTCGGGTGTTCAGATGGCAACCGTTGCTCGATTGGTTGAGATGTTCAATAACAATATTCTTCCTGTTATTTATACACAAGGTTCTTTAGGCGCATCAGGCGACTTGGCGCCTTTGAGTCATTTGTGTTTACCATTGATTGGAGAAGGTGAAGTTTATTTCAATGGAAAGAAAACAAAATCGGCTGATGTATTAAAGCATTTTGGTTGGGATATTATCCATCTGCAAAGTAAAGAAGGATTGGCTTTAATAAATGGTACGCAATTCATGAGCGCCTATGGAATGCATTGTATCATGAAAGCAGAACGTTTGTTGAAATGGGCTAATATTATTGCAGCAATAAGCTTTGAAGGTTTTGATGGGGTGGTTTATCCTTTCAATCCACATATCCATGAAGTACGAGCACATGCCGGACAGGTAAGCGTAGCCGCTACCATGAGAGAATTGCTGAATGGCAGCGAAATTGTCTCACAAAAAAAATCACAAGTACAGGATCCATATTCATTCAGATGCATACCTCAAGTTCATGGAGCGACGCTGGATACTTTCAATCATGTTTCATCGGTATTTTTAAGAGAGATCAATTCTGTAACAGACAATCCCAATATTTTTCCTGATGATGATTTGATAGTGAGTGGTGGAAATTTCCATGGACAACCTTTGGCCCTAGCTTTAGACTTTTTATCAATTGCCATGAGTGAAATCGCCAATATTAGTGAAAGAAGAACTTATCAATTGATTTCAGGGTTAAGAGGTTTGCCGCCATTTCTAGTAAAAGATGCAGGATTGAATTCAGGCTTCATGATTCCTCAATACACAGCTGCGGGCATTGTAAGTGAGAACAAACAATTGTCTACACCAAGCAGTGTTGATTCCATTCCTTCCAGCATCAATCAGGAAGACCATGTGAGCATGGGGGCTAATGGCGCTGTTAAATGCAAGCGTGTGATAGATAATGTAGAAAAAGTATTGGCGATTGAATTGCTTACAGCTGTGCAAGCCATTGATTTCAGAAGACCTTTAAAAACATCTGAACAATTGGAAAAAATAATTGTTTCATTCAGGGAAGAAATTCCATTCAATGAAACAGACAGAATACTTCATGATGATATGATGAAATCTTTAGCATTTTTACAAAACTATTCATTCAATTAAAATATTAATAATGAGCAATACAGCGTACGATTTTGAAAAATACAAAACACCCACTGGAACAAAATTAAATTGTAAAGGCTGGGTTCAGGAAGCAGCATTAAGAATGTTGCTTAATAATCTTGATCCAAATGTAGCCGAACGTCCTGAAGATTTAATCGTTTATGGTGGAAGAGGTAAAGCCGCTAGAAACATCGAATCATTGGATTTAATCATCAAAGGTTTGAAAGATTTGGAAGAAGATGAAACCTTGTTGATACAAAGCGGAAAGCCTGTAGCCATTTTAAAAACACATAAAGATTCTCCAAGAGTGTTGTTGAGTAATTCACAATTGGTACCAAATTGGGCTAATTGGAAACATTTTGATGAGTTGGAGAAAAAAGGTTTGATGATGTACGGTCAAATGACTGCAGGAAGCTGGATTTACATCGGTAGTCAAGGGATTATTCAAGGCACATATGAGACTTATGGTTCGGCAGCTACCAAACATTTTGGAGGCACTTTAAAAGGGACGTTGAATGTAACTGCTGGCTTAGGTGGCATGGGCGGCGCTCAACCTCTAGCCATTACTATGAATGAAGGTGTTGCGTTAGTTGCAGAGGTTGAAGAATGGAGAATCGACAAAAGACTAGAAACAAGATATCTGGATGAAAAACATACAGACATTGATGAAGCCATCGATAAAGCATTACAATACAAAGCTGAAGGCAAGGCCGTTAGCATTGGTGTATTGTGCAATGCGGTTAACTTACTACAACGCTTAATCGATAGACATATCGTTCCGGATACATTGACTGATCAAACCAGTGCACATGATCCACTGATAGGTTATATCCCTCATCAATTAAGCAATGAAGAAGCGAATGTGTTGCGTGCTGAAAATCCTGATGAGTACATTAAAATGAGTTACGAAAGCATGCGTAAGCATGTAGAGCTCATGCTTGAATTGCAAAAAATGGGAGCTATAACTTTTGATTATGGAAACAATATCAGAGCAAGGGCTAAAGAAAATGGCTTGGAAAATGCATTTGATTTTCCTGGGTTTGTGCCTGCATACATCCGTCCTTTATTCTGCGAAGGGAAAGGGCCTTTTAGATGGGCAGCATTAAGCGGAGACCCTGATGATATCAGAGTAACTGATGAATTGATGATGGAATTATTCCCTGAAAACACCGGCATGATTCGCTGGATGAAAATGGCAAAAGAAAAAATTGCTTTCCAGGGTTTACCTGCCAGAATTTGCTGGATTGGTCAAGGCGAAAGAGAAAAAGCCGGCTTGGCATTTAATGAGCTGGTAAGAACAGGAAAAGTAAAAGCTCCAATTGTAATAGGAAGAGATCATTTGGATACCGGTTCAGTTGCAAGTCCAAATCGTGAGACTGAAGCAATGCTCGACGGTAGTGATGCTGTAGCAGATTGGCCTATTTTAAATGCATTGGTAAATACTGCAGGCGGTGCGAGTTGGGTGTCTTTACATCACGGCGGTGGAGTAGGTATGGGCTATAGTATTCATGCAGGAATGGTAATCGTTGCTGATGGAACGGAAGAAGCGGCTAAACGATTAGGACGAGTATTAAGAAATGATCCTGGAATGGGGGTTATTCGTCATGCTGATGCAGGATATGAGCTCGCTATTAAAACAGCAAAAGATAATAATCTCGATATAAAAGAAAGATTGAAATAATTACTTTACAATAATTTCACTGAAATAAAAATAGCCATGACAAATTTGCCATGGCTATTTTATTTAATTATCGAATTTAAAAATTTATGCCCAAACCTAAATTGACATCCAATACGCTCATGTTCTGTTCCACTTTTACATACTCTTCAGTTCCACCATTTGAGAATGGACCAAAATTCCAACTTGGTTTCATGTGATTGTAATAAATGTTTGTAAACAAACAAGTATTTTCATTGAAGTTGTAACGTAATGCCGTTCCATATTGCCAAGTAAAAGCTTCGTTCCATTTTTCATTGGTAATTTGTGTATTAGACAAACTAAATACAGGAGAGTTGGCTTCAGCAACACCAGCCATCAATTTGAAATCCATCAATACTTTATCTGATAAATTTACCGTAGCCATTGGGCCGGCAAGTATACCATAGTATTGATAATGATCTACTGACAAATTGGGATTATTGATATCTTTTTTAATTTCATCGATATTCAATTTGTGTCTCGAATAAATAATTGTGGATGTTAATCCAAAATTTTTATCAGCTTGATAATTGAAATTCAAATTTAAGTTGTAACCAAATCTAGCAAATCCTGCTTTTTCAGAATTGATATCTTTTTTAGCAAATTTTCCAACTGGAAATGAAGGGCCGCCGGTTAATGCAATTACAAACTTCTTATCAGATTTTGTTTTTGTAGTTAATTGTGCAAAACCAACAACGCTCACCAGCATTGTTAAGGTAATAATAAACAGTTGTTTTTTCATGTTGATTTTTTTTAGTGTAAGAATTAATTTACGATGTAAAAATATGCTCAGTAATATGCCCGTGAAATGACCATAATCTTGATTTATTTGATTTGTATCATTTTTACAGGCTTATTAAATCATAAACAATCCCTCTTTCCAATATTAGAATTGCTTGCAGAAGGAACGAATTATTTCTTCATTGGATAATCAATATAATTTGTATGATGATGACCTACTGGTATATTTAACCTGGAGAGAAATTGATGAATATCATTTTATTGAATAGTCAAAATCATTAATTAAAGAATATGAGTGCCACATATTTGTAAAGTCATTTTTCATTACTTATTACAAAACGAAAAATCATGACTTATCACAATTCATATTATATGGTAAACAAACAGCAGCAATTAATAAAAGTGATTAATTTTTA
>CAINVS010000358.1 GCA_903854205.1 uncultured Bacteroidota bacterium
CCTACAGATATAGCAATTTACTTATTTGCATCAGAAAATAAGGCAAAAGAGATGCCAGACCAATGGCTCGCCATGCTTTCAAAAGGGCCAAGTGACAATCAACCTCGAATTTCTATTGATGACTTAAAACTTAAAAGCCAATCAGGATTGGCAGATAATAATAAATCTGAGGACGAAATTGAGTTAGAAAGACTAACTAAATATCTGCAAAAGAGAGGTTTAGAACTTTGTACGTTTTACAAACAGTTGGGAGATATGGAGATCGATTGTATTCATAAAGCCGACAAACGATATCCAGATTTTGGTGTTAAGCACGGCGACTATTCAGAAAAGTTAATGGAAGCAGAGAGAAATAAACTGAAAAAGAAATACAAACTTTCAGATGATACATTCGTCAATGTTTCAGTATTTGGAAGTTCTTACTGCAAATAACATCCAACCAAATAATAAATAAAACAATGGAAAACTTAAAGATTAAAACGATACCAATTTTGGCCTTACTCGTATTTTTGATTTCTTGTTCAAGTAATACTTCGTCTGACAATTCAGCAAGTGATACAAAACCTATTAGTTCACCAACAAGTCCTTCTACTAATAGTTCTGCAAGTAATAATTTACCACCAGAGAATCCGAGAAGTAGTCTAGCCGATAAAGACCCATATGAAGTAATGCATGTAGCATTTGAAGGTTCGCCAGCAATCAGCAAAATCAAGCCCATGGTTGAGGCAATTATGGAAAGATATAATATGCCAAAAACAAACGACAACATTTTGAAAGTAGGAAATATGCTTGTTTCAATGAGACAATCAAGTACTGTTGGCCTAACCGAAATGGAACTGCTAAAACATATTTATGTGCATGGTTCTGACCAAGTTACTTTAGCTCAACAAGCAGGTATTTCTGCAACACTAATAGAAACATCTAAATAAATAATTAGCCGCTATCAAAGCATGGTCGCACATGGCGGCTGCCGCTGCCCGCAAGGCCCGCGCTCGCCACAACGTCGCCCATTCAAACATTAAAACCAACAAGAAAGTAAAAAATGTAATATAAAAAATAAAAGGAATGGAATTCATAACCAATTTTTTTAGTGACATCTTCGGTAATAATGCTGGATTAGAGACAGCCAAGAAAGCCCTTATTTGCAGTCAAATTGGAATTTTTGGTTTTTTTGCCCTTGCCCTGTTGTCATTATTTTTATTATATAACAAAGAAAATAAAAAGGAGAGTGATTATGGGTTACTTTTGCTTTCACTTTTTTTTGGTTGTCAACTATTTATGGGTATTGATATCTTATATACGAATAGCAAAATATTGCAATTATTTCTTTCTGGTTTCAATAGTTTTTGTTTATTGTATTCGCTAAAATATTTCAATATAGTAAAGAAAAAACGCTGGGTGTGGATAAATCAAAAAAATAATTGGCTGTTTTTGTCTACCATTTTATCAATTATTGTTTTGGGTTTTTCGTATAGTTTCAATGACGGTGACAAAATTCTGACTTCAATTGAAAAAATCCCTGATGTGATTTTTTCAATATTCATAATGTTGATTTTGGCTGTAATTCTGTTTTTACAATTTATTGATAGAAAAAGTAAGTTTTTGGCTTTTTTATCAAGTTTGGTTTGTATTTCTTTAATTCTTACTCAATATTATTATTTTCAGCAGGAAAAAGAAGGTAATCCAATCGCAGCAGTAGTGTTTAATTTACTTTCGTTGGTTTTAACATCTGCATTAGGTACAATTTTTCTTTCCCTTGCCTTCACTTGGGTATTTGAGGAGTTTTCAATCAAAGAGAAAGAAACTGAAATTATTGGGCTTCGTCAAGAAAACGTAGACTTAAAAGAGGCTCAACTAAATATGACTCCTTCATCTAAAATTGAACTTACCAAAAGCGAAAAAGAAGTATTGGAATTGGTGTCTCAAGGAAAAACTTATCGAGAGGTTGCGGAAGCCCGAGGAGTAGGAGAAGAAGGAATCATTTCTCATGTACGAAACATGGAAAGAAAATTAGGAGTACGAGGTAGAGACAACTTGGTTGAATTCGCAAAAAAACACGGATTATGCGGAAAAACTGGCAGTTAGATGCATAGTTAACTACCACTAGTTAACCACTTTAACAAAGAAGTTGTTTGAAAATTCCATACCAGTACATCTAACATCAGTGGTTTTTTTGCTGAAACATTTGCAGAACAAGTTTCAAAACTCATTGCTGCATTTGCTGATTTGGGTGCGAGGCTTGCAGCCAACCCTCTCGGCTGGTGAGAGGGGCAATCCAAAACAATAAGTACTTTACTTATGCTGTACAAATCTTTGAAATTCACATCCTTTGCCCTCATTCCACTTTTCTTCTTCGGTATTGCCATGGTTGGCTGCCAAAAAGAAGAACTCACAGCGGGTTTAACAGGCAACAATCAAGCAGAAATGATTTCTTTTGCTTGCGGAAAGCCCAAAAACGTTACTGCAACTTGGTCAAAATCCATGGAAGGATATTGCAAGTTGCAATTGAAAACTACTGCCGTAATTGGTGCCCAAAAGTATCAATGGGCGACACACGTTGTGTATCCTTGGGGAGTTGACCCAACACCATACGCTACCGCCTTAACAACCGGAATCTTTTGGCAATACGGCGTTTTTGCGGACCCTGACTGTTTTAAGGTCTATGTTCGAGCTAAATGTGCTAGTGGCTGGGGACAATGGTATATTTCCACCACGAAATGCCCCCCATCAAACTGCATGTACCCGTTTGGACCAATCGAACAGCCAGACAAGTAAGCGCTTCAAAAGTGGTACTTCTTCAATTTTCAAGGAGTACCACTTACCTTTTTTCATCACAAAAATAAAAATTATATGAAAAATAAAATTAAAATCTTCAGTTCGGCCATTTTCATTCTTGGTTTTTTACTTACCTCCAAAATAACATTTGGACAATGCCCATCAACCAAAACAAACCCTAATACTAAACGCAGTCCTGAATATTGGGAAGCAGTTGCCGAAATGAGGCAAGCAAAAATAAATAAACCTAAACAAGTTCAGCAAGATACAGTCAAAACCACTCCACTACCCAAGCCTTCCTCGAATCAAAATAATACCCACACGCAAAATTATTTAAAGGTGCAAGAGGATTTCGAAGTTATGCCCGGGGGTAGGTGGTATAGGTTCGCTGAACAGTATTGATGAAATGTAAAACATAGAGCCAAGTATGAAATATATAAAGGCCCTAACAACGCACTCCCCACCATGCAGCCCAAAGCTCAACCCGTAAAGCCGACACAGTGCAGCAAAGCGTCCATGCCCACGCTCAGATTATGAAAAAAATTCCCCCAATTTTTTTGATTCCCAAAATCTGAGCCATCTTACGCCGGTAGAAACATACCGCTTATGGCACATCGCACGGGCAAAGATCGAAATCAGTTCGGAATTTTTGCCACACTGCTTCAAGGCTACTACCAACCTGTTTGCCCAAATCAAAAATAATTTGAAAGCTCCTTCAAAGTAAATTAACCTACATTTTATCAGGCATTCCCAATTCGTGACACATTGCGTCACGAATTAAGCTGGAGCCATTATAGGTAGCTTTCAAGATTAGAACATGCGTCTTCCCGCAGCCACCATTTTCTCACACTCGAAGCCCAGCCGCCTCGTTTGTGTCTTCCTGGTTTGCGATGCGGGACAGGTATGACCGCGAGAACGGCCTGGTTTCAGTACTGCTCCGGCAATACATCATCAAAATTGGTTTGGTTGAG
>CAINVS010000359.1 GCA_903854205.1 uncultured Bacteroidota bacterium
AAATAAAATCAATACTTTTCAATATATTTCAACCCTTGATTCGCATTTATAATTAAGAATTGAGAACCTTGAAATGTATCGTCCTAAAAGAAGTTGTCCCGTCTTAAAAGAAGTTTACAGTTTTAATCCGCATATTATCACATCCGAATAACTTGTCCCGTCACTTGTGACAAGATCCGCAAATTTTAAAAATTACACCACCTACTTTCTTCTTTGTGCTATTAGGAGCCAAAATTTTGAAAAATGATCTGAGGTGATAATGAAATCATACTTAATCAGAAGTTTTTAGTTGGAGATTTGAAATTATTTTATCTATTTTTATGTTCAAACATAACATAATATCCTGTTGTTATTTCAGGAGGCTTACTTAAACGCAAATGAGTGATTAGAAAATAAAAGCTATGACGGCAATAGAATTAAAAAAATTGGTACTTCAACGAGTTTCGGAAATTAATGACATTTCTTTTCTGAATGCACTGAATACCATTCTTGAAAGCAGGGTTCAACCCAAAAAAATTTCCCTTTCAGCTGAACAGTCGGATGAAATACTTAGGTCTAAAAAAGAGATAGAAGCAGGGCTTTTTATCGAACAGGATTCTTTGAATAAGACTTTCGAAAAATGGCAAAAAGAAAAATAATCTGGTCACATAATGCCAACATAAAGTTATTTCAAATACTTGATTTTTATGCAGATAGAAATGGCAACAAAATATATTCAAGTAAACTTTATAAAAAGTTTAAAAAAGAGCTTACCCTACTGATAAAACTTCCTGAAATTGGCATTATAACAGATCTTGAAGGAGTTCGTGGTCTGATTGTTGACGATTTTATTCTTTTCTATGAATTGACGCCTGATTTTATAATAGTTCATACTGTATGGGATTGCAGACAAAATCCTGACCACATACTAATAAAATGATATAAGAAGATAAAAATCCCCCAACTCCGGGGGATTTTTTATTGATAAGAGCGCCTACACCACATACTCTAACTCCTTATGCCCCGGAGTCGCAAATTCCTCTTTCACCGTGCTCAATATTTTATTGACAATGAGTGACACATTTGGATTTTTTGTCCAAGGCAGATTATTCAGTTTATCCAGATTGATTTCGCCGATTACATAACTGTAGGCAGCCGATTCAAAGCGCTGAGAGATATTGTCAAAATCAGAAAGATTCAGGTCATTTCTGTCAACAAAACGCACATATACCTCGAGCAGCTGATCCTGACTGAATTCCAGGTCACTGTTCTGTGCAATTTTTTTGTACTCGTAGCGATAATCGTAGGTTAGGGCTGAAATGTCGGACAAAACAGCCGAGCCGGTAGGACTGCTTCCCGCGCCCTTTCCGAGGAAAAACTGACTGTTTGCAAAGGCCCCCTGCAAAATAATGCCGTTGAATTCATTGTGTACATTGATGAGCGGATTGTCGGCCTCCACGAAGGCAGGAATGACAAAACCCGTCACTTTATTTCCGTATTTCTGAGCGCTTGCCAGCAGTTTTATCTTTTTACCATGCTGCTGTGCATAGGTTACATCCTGTTTATTAAGGTTTTGTATGCCATAATTGAAAACGTTTTCGGGTTTTACAAACAAACCGAAGGCGTGCAGAATCGTGATACAAAGTTTGTATTTAGGATCAAATCCACCCACATCGAGTAGAGGATCACTTTCGGCAAAACCCTTTTCCTGTGCCTCTTTCAGGGCATCGGAATATTCCTTGCCATTGTCCCACATTTGGGAAAGTATATAGTTTGTTGAACCGTTGAAGATACCCGAAATGGCACTCAGCAGGTCATTGTCATAATATTCTTCCAGATTTCTGATGATCGGAATACTTGCACAGCTCGATGCCTCATAGAGCAGGGGAGTCTGATACTCCTGCTGTAAAGCATAAAGTTCGGGAAGGTGTTCCGCTAACATTTTTTTATTGGCAGTCACCACTGCTTTTCGGTTCATCAGGGCCTTTTTTACAATATAGTATGCGGCATCGGCATCATCTATCAGCTCTACAACCACATCAATTTCGGGATTGTCCAAAATGTCATCGGCCATAGTTGTGAAATAATGAGCATCGATGCTGCGCGATTTTTCAGGATGTTTGATACAAATTTTTTCAACGCTTGCGCGAATACCTTTGGTCTGATTGAGGACACTGTACAATCCCTGCCCTACGCAGCCGAATCCGAAAAGTCCGAGTTTTAAAGTTTTCTTGCTCATGGTATTTGTTGATTATTGTTTGTTGTTTGTTCAGGACTGGATTTTCAGATTTTTAAGTTTTCTGATAACCTGATATTTGATCTCAAAATTTGACACCTTTAATTTATTTCAATAAAAAAGCACCCAACGAGTAAGTCGTTGAGTGCTGTATATATTTATTCTGAAAGAATATGATTACATATCACTGACTTATCTCTCTTCGTTAATCGAAGCCGGATGTGGCACCTTGCCCGAGAGCAGGTTGCCAAGGTATCACAGGGCCTAATCCCTCCACCTTTCTTGATAAGAAATAAATGAACTTTTATTATTACAACACAAAGGTCAGTATTAATAAACAAAAAACAAAATTTAAGTTTTGAATTTTTTTTAAAACTGAATGAGTGCTGTTCTTATTCAACAGCCTTTAACTTCAACACATTGTCCATAAACGATATAATTTCCGTTTTCACAGCAGCTAAATCTTTCGACTGCCATTTGGAGCAGATGACATGTGTACCTGCATTGGGAAATGCTTTTTTAACTTTCTGATCTGCCGGACTGCCCAACTGATCGAACATTTTCAGCATAGCAGCCACGGAAACAGTTTGATCCTGCTCCTTTTCATTTTTAAAGTAATAGCCCAAAAATACCGGTTGTTTTACGGCTGCAAAGATTTCTTTGTTCATTGTCTGTTCCACAAGTTGTTTAACGGCAATAATGCCCTCTACCCGATATTTCGAGGTCCAGTACTGTTTGACACTGTCGTTCTCAGGTGTCCAACTTCGATATTTCCCGCCCATAAAGAAGCGCCCGATCTGTAAGCCCCAGGGTCCTGTGAGGACAAAAGAATTGGGATCTGCCAATGCAATATTTGGCGACAGCAGAATATTGGCCACAATTTCAGGATCTTTGGCCGATAGGTAAAGTGCAAGCGTTCCTCCGGTGGAGCAGCTCAATAAAATGACCTTTTCACCTATAGCTTTACCAATGGAAATGGCCTCTTTGGCCGATTCAACCATATCTCTGGGTGTTAAAGTTGTAAAAGCTTCCAGGTCATCAATGCCATGTCCTTTCATACGCTCGAGATAGAGATTGCAGCCATATCTCGCGGCCAATTCTCGGTGCAGAGGCTCTGCTTCCATAGGGCCGGCCGAGAATCCGTGCAGGTAAACAATGCTGTATTTTGTTTTCTGTCCTACCGAATCAGCCCAAATGATACGGGCTTCGTTGTTTTTCTTCAATCCGGGCGCTTTGTCAGTAGAAGGAAGGGTTTCAACGGCTTTCAACGGATTGTTGCTGATTTCTACCCTTGCCGGACGGGGACCCAACAGATAGACGGAAGCCAAAATCACAAAAAGCATGGAGAGCACAATGCCAGTCCATTTTAAGATATTAAAAACTTTTTTCATGGCCTTTTGTTAACGAAAAGGCCTCCGACAGCATTGTATCGGAGGTCTATAATATGTTTTTTAAAAGATTCAGGGCTTCAATAACCTAAAACAGACTTTGAATCAGTGAATCGATGCTAACGCCTTCAGCTTCAGCTTTATAATTGCGAACAACGCGGTGACGGAGAACAAATGGTGCAACAGCCTGTACATCCTCTTTATCGGGAGAGTATTTGCCATTGATCGCTGCATGACATTTTGCCCCCAACACAAGGAACTGAGAAGCACGCGGACCTGCTCCCCATGAAATATAATTGTTCACTTTGTCGGTTGCCATTCCGGTACCCGGACGGGTTTTGTTGGTAAGTCCAACTGCATATTCCAACACGTTGTCTGCAATATGAATCTTGCGGACAAGTCTTTGGAAAAACATAATCTCATCTCCGTTCAATATAGACTGCAAATCGACCTTCTGACCTGATGTGGTATTTTTTACAATTTCAACTTCCTGCTGATAGGTCGGATAATCGAGAAAAATATTGAACATAAAACGGTCGAGCTGTGCCTCGGGCAGGGGATAGGTACCCTCCTGTTCGATTGGGTTTTGAGTGGCCAATACCAAAAAAGGCTTTGGCAGCATGTGGTTGACACCCGCAACTGTTACCGAACGTTCCTGCATCGCCTCCAAAAGCGCCGCCTGTGTTTTTGGCGGAGTACGGTTGATCTCATCTGCCAATAGGATATTGGTAAAGATAGGACCGCGGGCAAAGACAAAGTGTCGGTTTTCATCCATAACCTCAGAACCGGTAATGTCCGAAGGCATAAGGTCGGGCGTAAATTGAATCCTTTTGAAATCCAAATCCAATGCTTTAGATATTGTATTTACCAACAAAGTTTTGGCCAAACCCGGTACACCCACCAAAAGGCTGTGGCCATCGCAAAACAGTGAAATCAATACAGATTTCACTACATCCTGTTGACCCACAATAACTTTACCGATTTCCTGGCGAAGCTTGCGGTAGGATTCTGCCAAGCCGTCTACAGCTTCTACGTCGTCTTTATAATGTAACATATTTTTATAGTATCTTGATTGCGAATTGTACTTTCCTGAGGATTATTGTTTGGAAAGTTAAATATAAATAGTTTTATCTGCAAATGTCAAGAAATATCCTGTTAAATATTCCCTAAGACCTCAATTAAAAATAACTGCAAAGGTCATTCCTATGCAGTTATCTTCATAATTTTATTAGTTATCCTAAAATTTCTATTGTCAATTTATTTCAATTTTAAGGTTTCATCATCCATCTTCCCAACATAGGGCAATGCGATTTTCCTTCCTGGTCAATCAAATATTTTGAATAATCGCCCAATTGGTTGAACTTGATTTCCACATAGTTGCGCGGTATTTTCTTGTCTACCCAATCGCGGATATGTTTAGATTTTTTCTCCTCCACGGCAGCCTGCTGAATGCGGGAATAGTCATCGTTCATATTGGCCACATGCGGAGTGGTTTTGTTGCGCAGTTTTACGATTTTATAAATAGATTCACCATAAGGTGAGCTGAATTCAATTGGAGCAGAAATTTCGCCCAATTTCAATTTGTCAATAGCAAAATAAATTTCCGGATCCAATTCTCCCAACTCCCAATAAGCCTCACCTGAGGTTGGATTTGTCATAATACCTGCTCTGGTTTTGCTGTATTCTTCCTCTGAAAATTTCTGTACTGCCCGGTCGAAAGTAAATGAGTCGATAAGAATGAGCGTACGGAGACTGTCTATGTATTTTTTTGCTGCAATCTGATCATAATCTGTCAGTTCTGCTTTTATTAGTATGTGTCGGGTAGAAATATTATTACCCAATCGTTCAAGGAGTTGAATAACGTGATAACCGAATTCTGATTTCACCACCTGGGAAATTTCCATTTTGTCCAATGAATATGCGGCCGCTTCAAATTCGGGCACAAAACTGCCTCGACTTGTGATACCCAAATCACCGCCTCTTACGGCAGTACCTTTGTCATCAGAAAATTTCTTGGCGAGTTCTGCAAAATCTGCTCCTCCATCTACAATTTGTCTGCGCAGATCCTCAGCTTTTTCGCGGGCTCTTTTATCTTCCTCGGCATTTACTTTTGGTTTTACAACTATTTCTCCCAATTCAACTTCCGAATTAAAATAAGGAAGGCTGTCTTTTGGAATGCGTTCAAAAAATTCTTTTACTTCTTTTGGTGTCACGCTGACAGACTGCATGATCTGCTGAGACATTTTCTGAATCACCAATTGTTTGCGCATATCATCGCGCATTTCATCTTTTACTTCTTCAGAAGTGCGGCCATAGTAGAGTTTGAATTGCTCCGGGTCATTGTTCATATAGCGCAGAATCTCACGGATGCGTGAATCCAGCTGAGTTTCAACCTCAGATTCATTGGCCATGACCGAGTCTTTTTCGGCTTCACTCAGGATAAGTGCATTTGAAAGCAGCTGATCAAAGATGATACAGCGGGCATTTTCGGGCATTTTACCGCCAGTTTGCGATTCCATGAGTTTGTGCTGCGCCTCAATGTCGGATATAAGGATAACTTCCTGTCCTACAATAGCTGCTACGCGGTCAATCTGAGTCTGTGAAAACCCGGATTGATAAATAAAAACTAAGGCTAATATGCTGAGAATTCTGTTCATAAAAAATTAAAAAAATAATAAGATCGGCAAGTCAATAATTCAAACGAGACAGGCCATATAAAAGTAAGTAAAATCAAAACTTTTCAAACACTTTTCCACTTTTGCCTTTTTCTATAGCAGTTTTACGCAATTTCTGTAAAATTTCATTGCGACGCTGATGCAGTACAATTTTGAAGATTTCATCCTGAACCTGAGTGAGTGGAACAGGATTATTTCGGTCGCGAATCTCGTAAACCCGGAAAAGATAGATGTATTCGTCATCGGTACGGTCATAACTTCTATCAGGCTGAAGTTTTGAAGGATCTACAATTTTTTCGGGAAGCATTTCTCCAATTTTATCAAGATTGACCCACTGATCACTATCCAATACAAAGTTGATGCCTTCTTTACTCAGGCAATACTGTTTAACTTTTTCAAAATCGGCTTTACTCTCTGATTTGAACCAATTGCGAAGATTATCAATACCGGGAAGAGAGCGCTTTGCTTTTATAAAATGGCAGCGCACCCAATTATGCCCCGAAATGTACTGATCCTGATTTTCTTTGTAATATTCTGCCAATTGAACTGCGGTCACAACGGTGTCCAATTCGCTGTCAACAAGCTGTTGTTCGTATGCTGCGATTGTTAGGGAATTTCGGTAAGATTCTATCAGTCGCTCTATTTTTGCAGATTCTTTTGAATTTAATTTTTTATTTGCCATATCCAATACCAACTGATCAACAGCCCATTTGTCTATATATAGCTGCACCTGTCTGGCGCTGTCTTCGCCCGAAAGGCCCTTGCCTAAACCTTCAATGTCGCTACGATAAAGATAGCTGCTGTTGACTCTCGCCACCGGATTATTGTCCTTTGGTTTCGCATTGTTTTTACAGCCGTTCAGCAATAAAAACAATAGAATTATTACAGACAAGGCAGTTCCGAGAGTGTATAAAATGCGGTTCATAAACGATGCAGACTGTGTGCAGAAAAGGTAAGGCATTTAGAAAATCAACCGTAAAAATAAGAATTATAATCTATAAGGCGGTAATTCTAACTTTTATTTACACGGTGGCTTCTTTGGTCAGTTTTTGGAAGATATCTTCAATCGTCGAAATCTCGCGGTGCATTTCCAAAAGCGGCAGATTTTTCTCGACAGCAAAACGGAAAATATCGGGACGAATATCGTCATCGAAGGAGGTTATAAGCTGAAAGCTATTGTTGTTGAGTGCCTTTACCGTATTGACCCCTTTGATTTTCTGGAGTGAAGAAGCCTGAACATTTCCCTGGAACTCAACAGTTATAATCACTTCACCGGCTACTTTTTTGCGCAAATCTTCAATGCTGTCATTAGCCACCAGTTTTCCGCGGTTGATGATGATCACACGGTCGCAGAGTGCCTGTACCTCCTGCATGATGTGCGAGGAGAAAATCACCGTTTTTTCTTTTCCCAATTCCCGGATAAGGCTTCTGATATCCACGAGCTGATTGGGATCGAGGCCCGAAGTAGGCTCATCCAGAATCAACACTTCAGGGTTGTGCAGCATTGCCTGTGCAAGCCCCACGCGCTGTTTGTATCCGCGAGAAAGCGCATTGATGATTTTATGTCGCTCGGGCAAAAGTCCGGTGCGCTCAATCATTTCATCCACTATCGCTTTTTTATTGGCAACCTTATGCAGCCCTGCAATAAAAAGCAGATATTCCTGAACATACATATCCCGGTAGAGCGGGTTATTTTCCGGCAGATAGCCAATTTTTTTCCGCACTTCCATCGGTTCTTTTTCCACATCAAATCCACAGACAGAGGCCTTTCCGGAGCTTTGTGGAATGAAACAGGTGAGCATTTTCATCGTCGTACTTTTTCCGGCACCGTTTGGCCCCAAAAAGCCGAGAATTTCCCCCTTTTTTGCTTCAAAACTGATATTATCGACGGCATGTTGTGTGCCGTATATTTTAGTAAGATTTTCTACTATTACTGACATATTCTCTGAATGTGCTGATTATATTTTATTCAAAATGCTTTTTCTGAAACGATGTTTGTCAGGGCTGTCGTCAAGATCAATAGCTTCATCCATACAGGCAACCGCTTCATGGAACTGACCCATTTGATCCAGAATTTCAGCCTTGGTATAATAGGCTATTGCATATTGTTCATTTTCTTTCAGGGCAAGGTTTATACTTTCAAGGGCTTCCTGTAAACGGTTCAACCGGAACAGATAGTATGCTTTGTTGTTCAAAATACCCGGAACATCGATAATAAGAATTGATGTTGCTTTTTCACGGAATTCTCCAATCATATCCAATGCTCTGTTCAGAGCTGCCACTGCATTCTCAAAATCTTCACGGTCAGCAAATTCTGCAGACTGATCCAATTGTTCATTAATCTCTTCGAGCGTCGGACCTTCATAGCCTTCGGGTTCTTCATCTTCAAGAGCCAATCCTTTTCTTTCTGCAATATTAATGGCAATTGTTTCTGCCAAATAGTCGGTCAGCTCACTGTAATCACCTTCGTTGGCCTGCATGACTTCCAATGTAATAGGAATAAGCACCAGGCTGTTGTTGTCTTCACTCAGGGTCTCGTAGATCAGGCCTTCCAGCTCTTCAATTGCCTTTTTGACATCAGCGCTGAATGGGTTTTCATAGGCCTTTTGTTTCATAAAAGCCCTACAGATTTCTCGGGTAGTTTCGTAGAAAACCTGACGGTCAATGTCCCCGTTTTTTTCGAGTAATTTCAGCGAATCAGCAAGATGAGCTGCTTTTTCGAGTAGGGCATTAATTTCGGGGTCCTTGAGATTTTTCAGATATTGCATATTGTAAATATATGGTAATTAACTGCAAAATTACACAAGTTCGTTGTCATTAAATAATAGTTGGCAATTTTTCCTGCTGCAGAGTTATTCCGAACTTATTTTATCATCCAATAGTTCACGCAATTCTTCATTTATTAATTCACTAACCTGTTCTGCTTCATGATAGGGCATAAAATGATTTCCCCCTTTCACAATTTTTTTGGGCTCTGTGAGCAGATGTGCCGGAAACATGAGGTCGCGACTGCCATGTATGCTGACTATTTTTAGGCCTTCAATCGGTTTTTTTGGTCGCCACCAGGATACGGTGCGGGTTGCCCAACGGTAATATCGGTTGCTGAAACGGTTTACCATCTGCCAAAGCAGTTTTCTCGATGTTCTGTTTTTGAATCCGAACAGGTAGGCCCAAAAGGGCATTGTGATCCAGGTAATGAACTTGCAGACCAGCCAAAAAATGGGTATCCAATAAAACCACCTCATCAGAAAAGGCTTTTCCCTATGCGATTTTATACTGGAAACGACGATAACCATTTTTGGTTTTTCCACCAATCTTGCCATTTCCTGCGACATGACAGCTCCAAAACTATGGCCAATAAAAACCAGCGCTTCTTTTCGATGCTCAGGCGCTATCTGCTCCAGCATTCGGGCAGCATAGGATTCTATGGATTCGAAAGGCCCCGAGGGATCGATCCAATCGAGATGATGCACCTCGACTCTTTCATCCAATTTTAGGTTTTGAAAGGTTCGGCTGTCAAATCCGAGGCCGGCAAGCATGTAAACAATCATAAAGTGCGGATATGCTGATATATTCGGACACAAATGTATGAAAAAGATATGTTATTGTAAATCCGGTTGACAGAAAAACCCAAAGTTCCGAAGCTGAAGCATCGGTCTCCTGTGGTACTAATTTTTAAGAGGCTGGAGCCATCTGAAAAATTTTAAAAATCAGAAGGTTTTAACCTCTGATTTTGGAAACCACCGGAGACGTAGGTTTCAACCTACGAACTAACCGGGAAATCCGAAGCTGAAGCATCGGTCTCCTGTGGTACTGATTTTTAAGAGGCTGAAGCCATCTAAAAAATTTAAAAATCAGAAGGTTTTAACCTCTGATTTTGGAAACCACCGGAGACGTAGGTTTCAACCTACGAACTTAAAAAATTCCTTTGGCCAACCGGGAAATCCGAAGCTGAAGCATCGGTCTCCAATGGTACTGATTTTTAAGAGGCTGAAGCCATCTAAAAAATTTTAAAAATTGCGATTAATTTAGCTTTTCAAAGGCAGGCAATCTAATTTCCGACTTGACAATCCGATTTTATTTGAGTATATTTGGCTAATTAACTTTATTTAAATTACCCCTCAATTAAATTTACAAGATATGGAATTGGAAAATCAATATGCAGAAATACTGCAAACTGCCCTTGCAGAAATACAAAATGCTAGGATAAAAATTGCGCAACAGGTAAATATCGCTGCAAATACTGTTTATTGGAATTTAGGTAAATTGCTTTTTGAAAGGAAAATCGAGAAAGGACATGGGGCATCAGTAGTGAACAGGCTATCGGCAGATCTGAAAGCTGAATTTCCTGACATGGGGCTTTCTCCCCGAAATTTATGGAATATGAAGCGTTATTATGAACGTTATAAAGATGCCGACCTAAAACTGCTACAGAGCGTAGCAGTTTTACCCTGGGGGCATAATTTGCTGTTATTGGATAAAATTAATAATCATGAAGCAGCAGTTTTCTATGCTGAAAAGGCAATTTAATTGGGTTGGTCCCGCGATATTCAGCTGAATTATCTGAAAGCTGACGCCTACAATATTGAAAAAAGACTTCCTAAGCTGCATAATTTTAAGGAAACATTGCCCGAGTTTTTGGCAGAACAGGCCAATGATATGCTAAAAAGTTCTTACAACCTCGGTTTTTTGGGGTTAACACAATCTGTTCGCGAAAATGAATTGGAAAAACGTCTGGTCGAAAAAATTAAGCATTTTCTTCTTGAGCTGGGAAAGGGTTTTACCTTTATTGGGGAATCAATATCGTATAGAATTTAACCAAAAAGAATATTTTATCGATCTGTTGCTCTACAACAGAACCCTGAGGTCTCTTATAGCATTTGAACTTAAAATCGGCAGTTTTAAACCCGAGACAATAGGAAAGATGAATTTTTATCTGGGCCTGCTTGACCGATTCGAAAAACAGGAAGATGAAAATCCATCCATCGGTATCATTCTTTGTGCAGACAAAGATCAGATGGACGTTGAAATATCATTGCAGGATATCAATAAACCTATTGCCGTATCAGATTATCAATTGTTATTGCCAACTAAAGAACTGCAAGCTTTGATTCTAGAAGAATTGAAAAATGCTTAATTAATACCAAGCCCCAATTTCATAATAGATCCTGGCCAAGGCCTCTTATTACAAAACCGATTCTGTATGAGATGATTGTTATTTATAACAACAAATTCAGATATAATGATGCAATTATTACTGCGCCTTTTCTTTTTAATTCGGGAGATACAAAAAAATCCTCTTTTTTGATCAATTTTTGTCAGGGCAAGGGCTTTAAAGACAAAAGGCTGCTTCGGTTGAGGCAGCCTTTCGTATCTTAAAACAAACCTCAATCAATCAATCTTTAATAAACCAATCCACCCAAGCATCCATCTGTTGAAAAGAATTTCAATTTAAAGTAATACTAATACGTAAATTTAAACAATTCAACCTGCTCAAAACTGTTCCAGGGGCTGATTTTAGCCACAGCGTGGTGACTACGGCAAATAAACCCACATATTGCCGAGCAAATTGCCTTACTAATAGAAAAATGTAAAATAATGAGCTGGTCAGACAAAGCAATTATTTTCAAATCAGACTTGCATCTCACCTTCAAAAATGCTAACTTTGTATGACATACTAAAAAAAACAATTATGGAACTCCCCGAAAAGTATATCAACCCCCTGACCGATTTTGGTTTTAAAAAGCTCTTTGGCGAAGAAGTCAACAAAGATTTGCTGGTCGATTTTTTGAATGAACTGCTGCCCGAACCGCATAAAATTAAAGAATTGACTTATCAGCAAAATGAGCATCTGCCGCTCTTGGAGCAAGATAGAAAAGCAATTTTTGACCTTTATTGCGAAAACGAAAAAGGGGAAAAATTTATCGTTGAAATTCAAAAAGCGAAACAAAACTACTTCAAAGACAGATCTGTGTTTTATGCTACCTTTCCAATTCAGCAACAAGCTGTAAAAGGAAGTAACTGGGACTTCAAGCTGGCTGCCGTTTATACTATTGGTATTCTGGATTTTGTTTTTGAAGAAGATAGAGATGACAAAAGCTACATCCACAAAGTTGTACTCAAGAATCAGCATA
>CAINVS010000360.1 GCA_903854205.1 uncultured Bacteroidota bacterium
AAACGCAGTGTCGAAAGATGCTGCGTTTTTTTGTCTTATAGTTTTAAACTGTTATTTTTATTCGCCACAAGCATTTTATAGGCTTTGTTTGACCTTATCACTTTTATATGAAACACTATTCAGAACTTCTTGAACTTTTAGAAAGCCCCGATCCGGCCAATCACCGTATTGCCATCAGTATCATGAAAAGTTACAAATGGGTGCCCAGAAAAAATCAGGCAGTATATACAAGACTTGTTTATGATGCAGACATTCTGGCTATTTGTGTAGAAATGGAGTTTGATAAACTTTTGGATAAGGTTGAAAATTGGCAGGTAAAAGCCAAAGAATGGCTCAGTTTGCCGGAAGCCCTCTGTCATTTTAAAAACTTAACTGCGATTCATGCCGTTTCAACCAAGCTGATAGATTTGCCCCAAAACATCGGCAATCTTAAATCATTAATAAAAGCTGACTTTAACAGTAATCTGTTGGATGAACTTCCAATTTCATTTGTGGAATTGGATGCATTGAAAGAATTGAATTTCAACAGCAATGTTTTCCAATTCATTCCCAAAGAAATCCTCCTGCTGAAATCGTTGGAAATATTGGATTTCGGCAATAACAGACTGGAAGAACTTTCTGCTGAAATTGCCTATTTGAGAACATTAAAAGCACTCAACCTCGATCATAACGAACTCCGATACCTACCGGCTGAAATTGGCAAACTTAAAAATTTGGAAAGTCTTTCTATCGTAAATAACGAGCTCAAAGCCTTGGCCTACCCTATTGGCCAATTAGAAAACTTAAAACAGCTCAATTTGAGCAATAATTATCTGTCGGAACTACCCGAGTCAATTGGTCAACTGAGCCAATTGCTACATTTATCAATTTCCGAAAATCCTATCAAAAACCTTCCTCAAAGCATTTTCCGCCTCGCCCCCACCCTAAAAAAGCTCGATTTGCCCGCCGATATAGATAGCGGTCTTTTAGAAATTTTGAAAAGAGAAATGCCGGGGACAATCTTTTAGTCTTTTTTGGCATCGAGCAACAATAAGAGACCAACAATCAGCGCAATAAAGAAGGCAATAATAACAATAGCTGCCCATATACTTGAAAAGCCTAATAAACTAAAGAAACCTATCATAGGTATTGCTCCTAAAGCAGCCATAAAAAAGAGCGGAACAGCTAGAACTAATAAAAAAGTACCAAGGCGTTTTTGCTTGATTCTTTTCTTTTCATCTGCATGCAAAAAGTTGATATTGGATGTTTTGAACCACATTGTAATAGCAAACAAAATTGTCACTACAAGAACGCCTATTATTGCTAAAAGTGGACTAATTATAACAGTAAAAGGCATCAGTGAAAAAGAAAATATCAAAGTGCCTATGGGTAGTATCGATAAAAGTGCTAAACTTTGAAAAACATATCCTAATATTTTTTTTGTCTTAGGCTTAGTATTTAGGGGCTGCTCTTTTCTGAAAATCAGAAAAAGTGTCATAATAATTGATAAAATACAGATTGCTCCTACTATAGCAAAGAATGCCCCATCTATAAAAGAGAAACCACCAAAGAACCAAAATGTACTAGGAAGGCGTAAAGAATCGAAAAGAAGCTTCAAAAAAGCAGAAATACTCATAAAAGCCAAAACAATACTCAGTATTGTCATCATTTTCCTATCCTTCTGACTTTTCATTGCTTTGTTCCACCACAATTGAGGAAAGATACCTAGCAACAGGAGTGCTAAAAGTGCAAAAATTTCAGCCAAAGCCAAAGTTGACATAAAATAAAGCGGGATTAAACTCCAGCTTATAAAAAATCCAATCGTAAAAACAATTGTCAATCCCGCCAAAATATAGGCCCATGGGATTTGTCTCCCTCCATTAGTTTTTGAAGCTATCTTATGCTTTTTAATTCGTTTTACTTTTTTTACAGGTGGCTCTTGTGGCAATAGACGCGATGCAATTACTTCATGCTCAACAATAGGCAGCAAATAACTTTGCTGTGGTACAAAAAGGAGCATTACCAATAGTAAGTATTTCATAATTAGGCTGGGTTATAATATGCACTCTACAAGATATACTATCTACACTTAAATTTCAAATTTTATGTATAATTTTAATATATGGAGCAAAGTCATTTCCAAGGGGTCTAAATTTTAAAAATTTAAAAGCCTATAGAAATTGAAAAAGTTATTTATCAAAAAACTAATTCTAAATTGGCCGCCATAATATACTGATTCACTTTTTCCTTTTCCATAACGTCCTTTTTGTTGTATCGTTATTTCAGGACTATACAACCCATTAAAAAAAGAGGTTGTTCCAGCGGGAACAACCTCTTTTTTATTGTCAGATTTACCGGATTAAAGCATAAAAAGCCAACCGCTTAAAATTGAAATACCACAAACCGACAAAACCAAATAATGCAAACTGTCTAACTTTACCACCTGCTCAGGATTAGGTTCCGGAGAATAACTTGTGAAAATCATATTCAGATAAAAATAACCGCCAATTGCTGTACTGATTATACCAAAAAGGACGAGCAGAGGAAATTCTGAAAAGGCATTGTAAAAGAGCAATGATTTACCGAAAAAGCCTGTAAAAGGTGGTATTCCGGTAAGTGAAAGCAGTGCAAAAATAAATACAACACCGATTATGGGATATTTTCTGCTGATACCCTTCAGGTAGCTGATTTCATCTTTATCATTTTCAGTTGCCATAGAAACGGTTACTAAAGCGATTACTGAAAATCCGTAACCGATAGTAAAAATGAATAAATCATTCACCGATTCATTGTCAATAGCCAAAAGCGAAAAGAGCGCAAAAGCTGTGTGCGTGATACTGGAGTAAGCAATAAGTCTTTTATAAAATGTCTGTCCGATTGCGGCAAGATATCCGATAAAGAGTGAAAGAACAATCGATATATAAATCAAACCCGACCAATAAGAGGAAAGGTCGATAAAGATTGTACTCAAAAACTTATAAAAAGTGTAGAGCATGGCGACTTTTACAACAGAGGCCATAAATGCTGTTACATAATCGGGGCTGCCCTGATAAACATCGGGTGCCCAGAAATGAAAAGGTACTGCACCAACTTTGAAAAGCAAAGCAGCTACAATAAAAAATACGCCAATAATCAGCATTGGTTTTGAATACTGTCCGGCAGCAATAATTTCCTGTATGCCTACGAGATCAAATTTACCGGTTGCTCCATAAACAAATGCAATTCCCATGATAAGGAAGCAGGTCATAAATGACCCGGTGAAAAAGTATTTAATAGAGGCTTCTATCGAATTCTTGTTGTTCTGATTTGCACCAGCGAGTACATACAATGGAATTGACAAAATTTCCAATCCCAAAAAAAACATCGATAAATCCTGAAAACCTATCAGACACAAAGCCCCGCAGAGCGAAAACAGAAAAAGAGACATAATCTCAGCTGAATCTTTGGTATCTTTTCTCACCTGATTAAAACCGGCAATCAAAATCAGCATAGTCATCACAATACACAAAAGGCTGAAATTGATCTGATTTTCATCAAAACTCAAACTTTGGTATTTTCCGAAAATAGAATTATACTGTCCGTTAAAGGCCTGTATGATCGCAGCAGCCGTTAACCCGACAAGCGAAATAATCAGTGAAGTTGAGGGCTTTTTCTGTAAACCGGCAAAAAGTCCGATCAGGCCCGTGATAAAAATTACTATTAATGCATCCATGTATAGCGCGAGGCAAAAGTAAAATGTAAATATTCTTTGTGCTGTGCCAATGATATTCCAAAAGCAATCAGCGATAATTATAAATCTGAATTATTTCTTGATAATTGCTGCCGAATTCAAAATATTTTCCAAACTTGGTGACAGAAAATCCTGAAGCAGTTGC
>CAINVS010000361.1 GCA_903854205.1 uncultured Bacteroidota bacterium
CTTTAGACTTTGAACAATTAGATTATGACATCCTGCAATCATATTACAGAAATGTTAAAAGCTTTCTGAATTCCGTTTCGGATAAAGAGTATATACGCTTTTATAATATTGCCGGTGAAGTATTTCTTGTTACCTCAATAAAAGATTTAAATTTTCCGAATGTGGTTCTCGCCCCTCTAGATAATCCAATTAGTTTTTACATTGGAAGTTCAGACTTCTTCTCTGATGTTAAAATCGAAGATGATTATCTTGTTTATAATGGCAAATTTCAGAAATTTATTAATATAAGTGAATTTCCATCAGATATCACAGAAAACCATCTAGGTGAACTTGGACTTGATTTCGTTTTTAGCTTTCGAAAAATGAGTGAAACAAAACAAAGGGCCTTTGTTGAAATTAAAGACGGGTCTTATAAAGGAAAGAAAAATCAATCTAAGTCCAAAATTGAACTATCAAAGGCCGACTCTGCATTGAGTGTGATGTGACCCTTTCGTAACCAACTTTGATTTCCCTAAATAACGCCATTACCATCTTTAATATGAAAAAATATTAGGAGATAAAAATGACGATGAATAAAAATATTCAATCACTGATGGAAGCAACTAAGAATGAAATTAGTTCACTTCGAGCAAATGCAGTAAAGCAAAATAGAAAATGCCCACCTTTTCCACAACATATCTGGAATAATATTGCCAAGCTTATGGCGCATTATTCCCGAAGTGAGGTTATAAAAAATCTTTCGATCGTAGAGTCCCAATGTACGAGAGCAATTAAAAAAGCTAAAAAATCATCACTTACTAGACCTGCAATTAAGCACCAGTTTGTTGATGTGTCTTCAGCAATTTCTCCCAATGTAGTTTATCTAGATAACCAAGTTAGTGATAAAAAAATGATTTTAGAAATAAAAACAAAAAATGGTAATATTATTTCAGTTTATGAATAGGGGAATAAAATGTTAAGCTTCTCTTCAAGAGACAAGGTTTACTTGTGCGCAAAATCTATTGATTTTAGAAAGCAAGTTAATGGACTTATTTCTTTGACTCAATCGATTCTTGAAGAAAATCCTTATTCACAAAATTACTTTGTATTTATTAATCGAAATAAAACGGCAATTAAGATTTTACATTTTGACGGTCAGGGCTATTGTATGCTTTTTAAAAAATTGTCTAAGGGTAAATTCCATTGGCCATCTGGGGAGGAGAAAAAGTTGACACTTACTCCAACTGAATTGCAAATTCTTTTCATGAGTGGAAATTTTAAAAAGGCCCAAATTCAAGAGGATTGGACGAAGGCCGCTTAATGCTTAAAAATTTTTTTTTGATAAAGCAATGTAGTCTGATAATTCCATGGAAGGTAATTTTCAGGTGCAGCAATTACTTCTTTTTCATGCCGAATAATAAATTCGAGATATTCAAAACTATTTATATTACATGCTTGTGCTGTTTCGATTAAGGATATCAATTGCCCAGAAAAAATTGCACTCTGCTCCGTGTGATAAAAAAATCCTTTTTTTCTTATTTCTATAATCGCTTTCACCTTGCGCTCAACTTCATTCGTATCAAGAGGAACTCCAGCGAAACGCAGAAAATTTGTTAATTCTTTTTTTCTATTTAGAATATATAGAGCACTTTTGAAAAGTTCTGAATTAGGCTGACACGGGATTATATGTTCAGGAATTAGTAATTGCTCTCTCATTTGAGAGAGTAAAAAATAATTGGGTGATTTTATCATGAAATGACAAAGATCAATCATGCTGTACATTGGGGTGGTGCTATTTTCTTGATGATACAGAAGTCTTTCTTCAGCGTTGAGCTTTTCATCAACACAATGTTTTTCATTCTTATAAATTAACTGATAAGAGGCAATCATTCGTTTGCTGAAAAAATCCGCCTCTTCTATTTTCTCATAAACAAAGTTTCGCCTTGAGTGAACATTGCAATTAGTGTTTATTGCTCCAATTGGAGCATAAGGGATATAACTTGGTAGTCCATCGCAAATACTAATCAAGTCTTTAATATTTTTAACTCTCAGTTTCAACAATTCTTTTAGGCAAATCCCAGCATGTTGAAGATTAAGGTGATAAAGTATGACGACGTTACCATTCCCAAAATTTTTACAAACAAATACAGAGCCATGCCCATTTATTACTTCATACGTGCCATCTAAAAGTTTTTTTCCTTTTAAAATCATAATTCTAGCATCATCAAATCCAATAACATCCGAGTTTGCACCATGGTATTGAAGTACATTAAAAACTGCGCTAACGACAGGGTTGAGGTCTTTAACTTTATTTGCTTGTGTCGAAGCAGGAACTGGAACACCAACAAAACTTTGCAATTTTGCAAGTGATCCAAAAGGAACCCCCATGTCATATTTTTGTGTAATAATTGAAGCAAGAGCTGATGGAGAATATTTTTTTCCCTCTGCAATTTCACTAAATTCGACAGGAGGAACCCCCGTAAACTGAGCGCCACAAATGCAGCCAGATTTTTCATAAATAAATTTAAGTGCACTAATAGGGGCTGATCCCGTTAATTTAATTTTTATTTTGGGTGGTTTTACTTGTAGCTTTAAATCTCCACAAGTTGGGCATAGATCTCCAGGACGTTCACCTTCACATAAAGGACAGTTTATTTCCAATGCACCCGTATATTTATCATGACCATTTTTACCAGTACCAGGTCTAATAATTTTTATTGCTGGTGCAAGTGGAATTTTTCCAGTTTGTCCTAGTGTTTTCAATTCATCAACTGAACCTACATGAGCTATGCCAGAGTCAGGTTGAATATCTTGAGTAAGTGACTCACTCGTAGTTTCTGCTTCTTTTTTAGCATTCATTTTTGAGACTTTTTCTGTCTTGCTGCCAAAAATAAACTTTTTAAGTTTCCTGATAGAATAATTTTTTTTATTCAATAAAGCTATCACCGAAAGATAAGAACTGATAATTGCAATGGCTAAATCAATCGTTTGAATTCGAGATTTATTAATGTTTTCTTTTTTAAAATCATTAAGGAGAGAAATTAATTTATTAATTTCATCAATTGAGGTTTCTTCTAAATTTGGATCTATTTTCATCTACTATGTATTATCCACATAAAAAATGCATTGAACAGGCCAGACGCTTCGCAAAGATTGAAAATAATACTTTTTTTTATTTTATGAAAGGGTCACAAATAATTGAATCATCTTCGGGGGGATATAGAATTCTCAAGATCAATCCAGAACTTTATGGGATTTCATAATTCATCAGCTACCCATCATCCC
>CAINVS010000362.1 GCA_903854205.1 uncultured Bacteroidota bacterium
CACTTTTTTGTATAAATAATATTTATAAATACAATAGATGTGGATAATTTCAGAATATAAAGTACAGAAAAAGCCAAATTTTGAAAGAATATTTTTAAGGACTCTTTTGTTTCTTGTTAAAATACTGTATTTTCGCAGCAACGAGAAAAAGATTTTAACAATTTTAAAATTGAAATATCCCTATGGCATTTGATATCGAGATGATTAAGGCGGTTTATAGCCTACTGCCCAACAAAATCAAAGCGGTACGTGAGAAATTACAAAAACCGCTCACACTGACTGAGAAAATTTTATTCGCTCACCTCAATCCTGAGTCTCCATTAACGGACTACGGACGCGGAAAAGATTATGTATTCTTCTCTCCCGATCGTGTAGCAATGCAGGATGCAACAGCTCAGATGGCTTTGCTTCAGTTTATGACCTGCGGCAGAGATCAGGCAGCAGTACCTTCAACTGTACATTGCGATCACCTTATTCAGGCTAAAATCGGTGCAGAGGCCGATCTTAAAACAGCATTAGATATCAATTCGGAAGTATATCAGTTCCTTCAGGATGTATCCAGTAAATATGGTATCGGTTTCTGGAAACCGGGTGCAGGTATCATTCACCAAATTGTTTTGGAAAACTATGCTTTTCCGGGTGGTATGATGATTGGTACGGACTCTCACACAGTGAATGCAGGCGGATTGGGTATGATTGCCATTGGTGTAGGTGGTGCTGACGCAGTCGATGTTATGGCAGGTATTCCATGGGAATTGAAAATGCCAAAAGTAATTGGTGTTAAACTCACCGGTAAACTCAGCGGTTGGGTTTCTCCAAAAGATGTGATCCTTAAAGTGGCTGGTATACTTACAGTAAAAGGTGGTACTGGAGCTATTGTAGAATATTTTGGTGAAGGAGCAACCAGTATGTCCTGTACCGGAAAAGGTACAATTTGTAATATGGGTGCCGAAATCGGTGCCACTACTTCTCTCTTTGGCTACGATGCTTCTATGAAGCGTTACCTCGATGCTACCGACCGTGCAGATATTGCCGCTTTAGCAGAATTGGTTAAAGAACACCTTACAGGCGATGATGAAGTTTATGCAAATCCAGAAAAATACTTCGATCAGGTAATCGAAATTGACCTTTCAGCACTTGAGCCGCATATCAACGGACCTTATACTCCTGACCTTGCCTGGCCTTTATCAGAATTTGCCAATGCAGTTCGTGAAAAAGGTTATCCTCAGCGTTTGGAAGTAGGTCTGATCGGTTCCTGTACCAACTCCTCTTATGAAGACCTTAGCCGCGCTGCCTCTATTGCGCGTCAGGCTATTGATAAAAATTTGAAAGCTAAAGCAGAATTCACAATAACTCCGGGTTCTGAACTTATCCGTTATACTGTTGAACGCGACGGTCTGCTCGATGTTTTCGAGAAAATGGGCGGTGTAGTCTTGGCCAATGCCTGCGGTCCTTGTATCGGACAGTGGGATCGTCATATTGATGACCCCAACCGCAAAAATTCCATCATTACATCTTTCAACCGCAATTTCAGCAAACGTGCAGACGGTTATGCAGGTACCCACTCATTTGTGGCTTCACCAGAGATCGTTACAGCCTTTGCAATTGCCGGTGATTTGACCTTCAATCCAATGACAGATACGCTTACAAATGAAAACGGTGAGCAGGTGAAATTGGATCCGCCTTTCGGAGAAGAACTGCCAACACGTGGTTTTGCTGTGGAAGATGCAGGTTATCTGGCACCAATTGAAAATGGTTCAGCTTTCCAGATTTCTGTAGATCCGACTTCCCGTCGTCTGCAGTTGCTGAAACCTTTTGCACCTATTACTGCTACTCAGTTGAAAGATATGCGCCTACTCATCAAAGCTAAAGGCAAATGTACAACTGACCACATTTCTATGGCCGGCCCATGGTTGGAATTCCGCGGACATTTGGAGAATATCTCTGAAAACTGCCTTATCGGTGCGGTGAACTACTTTACTGAGCAGACTAATTCTGTACTCAATTTTGTGGAAAATACCTACATGCCGGTTCCTCAGTCGGGTCGCACATATCGTTCTGCAGGCATTGGTACAGTTGTTTTCGGAGAAGAGAACTATGGTGAAGGCTCATCACGCGAACATGCTGCTATGGAGCCGCGTTTCCTCGGTGTAAAAGCGGTTATCGTTAAATCTTTCGCTCGTATCCACGAAACAAACCTGAAAAAACAGGGTATGTTGGCTCTTACTTTTGTTAATAACGCCGATTATGAGCTGATACGCCAGGATGATAAAATCGATATCGTCGGTTTTGATGAATTTGCTCCGGGCAAAAACTTCAAAGTGGTCCTTCACCATACAGATGGAACTCTGGAAAGCTTCGAAGTAAAACATACATACAATCAGCAGCAGATCGAATGGGTTAAATCCGGCTCAGCACTGAATAAAATCCGCGAAGAACTCGCATAAGATTTAATCAAAGAAATTCCTTTTTATTTTCTAAAGCTCTCTCTGCAAAAGAGAGAGCTTTTTAATTTGACAGCTATGAGATTTTCCATGTCAATAATTTTTCTTTTCATATCAATTGCCTTGTTTGCACAGGACTTCGACCCCAGAATGTTTCCCGGCACTTGGAAGTTGGAGTTAATGAATGCTAAAGCTTTGCCAAATGTTATTGACCTGCAATTGGAAGTTAGCGAAGAGACAATGATCCTGAAATCTCCGACAGAGGAAGTGAGCTGCAGTTGGGCTTTTTCGCCCGACAGGAAATTCATTTACAGCAGTAATGAGAAATCTGATGAAGAGTGGAAAATCCTGGAATTGACAGATAAAAAACTGGTTTTTTTGGATAAGGATCAAAAAATGCAGTTTGTGAAAACTGTTGTTTATAAAAGACCTAAAACAGCTGAAGAATTGGATCCGATGTTACTGGAAGGTATCGAAATTAGTTCTGAAAAGCAGCTCTATGGCGATTGGAAATTGGTAAAAATTGAGAAAGATGTGCTTGATCAGGATGATTTAGGTATTAATCTGAGGCCAAAAGGTGGAATGCACTATACTTTTTTTGCCACAGATACACCTGCTTCCTGGATATTGAACGAAGATAAAAAATCACTCACAATAACAGCTTTCAACGGATTGGAAGAAAAATGGGTGATTAAACATTTTACAGGTAGTGAAATACTCATTTATACCGGCGGAAAGAATTTTACCTTCAAAAGAAAATAGATTCTACAATACAATTTCTCTCATGCAGATTTTTCAGATTTTAACGCCCATTCGAGTACTTATTATTCTTTATATTGTAGGAATAATAGGTGTTACAGTGCC
>CAINVS010000363.1 GCA_903854205.1 uncultured Bacteroidota bacterium
AATAATGGTTAAACAAAATCCCACACCTACGGCGTTCTTTTCCTCCGCAGCTGACGCTGCTACAAAAATGTCGCTCCTACGGAGCTGCTCTCCGATATAATTGATAATTTTTAGATAATATTGGGAATCACAATTTCCTGAATGACTTCTGCTGGTTCCCAGCCCCATAGGGGCGACATTTTTGAAAAAGAATTAAGTGTATTTTTGTTGGAGATTTGAAATTATTTTAACTATTTTTACGTTAAACAGATCATATAATCTATTATTACTAATATGGAGAAGCAGATAAAAATTGTAAAAAAAGGGCAGGATGAAGGGAATCTGCTTTATTGGATTTCTTTATCTAATAGTGAAAGAATGACTGAGTTGGAAAAAATACGCGAACTAATCAATCAAAGATTATATGGAGCTCAAAAAGGATTTCAGAGAGTTTGTAGAATTGTTAAACGAGCATAATGTTAAATATTTAGTGATTGGTGGGTATGCTGTCAATTTTCATGGCTATCCACGGTACACAAAAGATATCGATTTTTGGCTTTGGATGACAGAAGATAATGCAACCGGACTTATACAAGCAATAAAAAAATTGGTTTCGGTAATCTAAAATTAGAAATTAATGACTTTATGAATCCTGAAAACATCATACAATTAGGTTACGAACCATTTCGTATCGATCTGCTGATGGATGTCTCTGGTGTTAATTTTGAGGAGTGTTTTGAGAGAAAAATTAGTGTCGAATTAGATGGCACGAAAATACATTTTTTGTCGATTCAAGATTTAATAGAAGTTAAGAAATTAACAGGCCGACTTCAAGACCTTGCCGATGCAGAACAGTTGGAAAATATTGTCAAAAAAACTAAGCAATAAGAATCCTCCGGAAACGGGGGATTTTTTTGTGGTTTAAAACAGGTTCCAGCCCCATCGAGGCGGTATTTTTGTAGCCGCAGGCAAAAAAATGAATAGAGCTCCATAGGAGCGGCATTTTAATAATAATGGTTAAACAAAATCCCACACCTACGGCGTTCTTTTCCTCCGCAGCTGACGCTGCTACAAAAATGTCGCTCCTACGGAGCTGTACCCCAATAAATTTGAGAATTTTTGAATCATATAAGAAATAACAAAATACCGAATAACTCTCTGTTTCCAGCCCCATCGGGGCGGTATTTTTGTAGCCGCAGGCAAAAAAATGAATAGAGCTCCATAGGAGCGGTATTTTTCACATCGGGTTCCGCTGAATATCCCGAAAAGCATTGTCAAAAGTTGTGTCCGGGAATCATATGACTTCTAAGAGCGGTCTGATTTGTTCTTATGTTTAAGCAGATCAAATTTGTTAGATGATATAAATTCCAATATTTGTTTGAAAATTGGCTGACCGACAAATTTGTTTTCCGATTTATTTTCTGTATTTTTACTTATCATATTTATATGTTTGTGGTAAAACTAAAATATGAAAAAGGAGCTATACCTGTATCGGATAGCTCCTAATTTTTATTTTTTTTGTCGGTTAGTAGTGATTTTTTTTGGTTTTAAAACACCTACTTTCAGATTTTCTTAAACTTTAAATTTTTATGGGCTTGGAACTTCGCTTATTGCATGTCAAAGGCCCGAACTAACCTCTCTTCCGTTTCTACCACTCAAATGTTTGCTTTGAAAGTAAACATTAGTCCCAAGTACCATTGTTGGGTGTACAAATAACAGTGCAGGCAGCAGGTGCTGTAAATAAAGCAGTAGTGGTACGCGTACAAGTTGCGGAAGCTGAAAAAACCGCTGTTACATTTACCGCAGCACCATTAGCAGTTAATCCGCTAAGCGTTACAGTTTGCGGACTAGTGGTGATTGCAAAAGTTTGCCCGTTTACATTCAATGTGCCGGTAGCAGGGGGATTGGCATAAGTAACGGTTACCTGTTGTGTGTAGGTGTTGGTTGCAGGAACACAGGCTGTTTGACTGCCTGCAGTCAATGCTGAAATAGAACAGGCATTACAGGCAGCCGGAGCTGTAAATAAGGCTGTAACTGTACGCGTACAAGTTGCGGAAGCTGAAAAAACCGCTGTTACATTTACCGCAGCACCATTAGCAGTCAATCCGATTAGCGTTACGGTTTGCGGACTTGCAGTGATTGCAAAAGTTTGTCCGTTTACATTCAATGTGCCGGTAGCAGGGGGATTGGCATAAGTAACGGTTACCTGTTGTGTGTAGGTGTTGGTTGCAGGAACACAGGCTGTTTGAGTACCGGCAGTCAATGCATTGATACTACAGGCACAGCTTAACCCTGTGTTGAATACAGGGCGGCAAAGTGCATTGCTTACCGCTGTGCCAAGGGTTCTAAAGTCCCCATCTAAAGTAATACTTTCTACGCAACCTTGTACAGTTACCACAACCGTTGTGGTATAATCGGTAGAACCGAATCCAAACATTCCATCGTTGGTTTCGTAAGTAAGAACATCTGTTCTGTTGGTATATCTAGTGCTAAAAAAATCTGCTCCGGGCATGCTGGAACCAATAGTTGTTCCTGTATGACCAACCAGATTGTTGAAACCGGCTCTTGTCAGAAAAGGTGTGAAAGCTGGACTTGTTAACACAACAGGTGTTGAGGCAGAGCTCCCAAAAATTAAGGCAAAACCTAAACTGTTTCCATCGGAAGAGCCCACATCAATTGTAAGATTTATTGTATACGTTGTTGTTCCATTGCCATTATTCACTGAACTTACAGTGTTGATAGTTGTGTTATGACAAGCTTGACTATTTTGTGAAAAGTATAAACTTATTAGGGTTAATAGCAGAATAATTTTTTTCATATTATGTTTCTTTTTTGACGAACAGGTAAAAAATACTTTTAAAGTTATAGACTTGAATGAGATTATTTATTAAACTACTTATTTTTTTAAAGTTGTAGAAATTATATTAAAATATACTAGTGGATTGCTAATGGTAAAACAACTTTTTGGTCAGGGCTGACAATCATTATAAAATAAATTCCTTCAGACAAATATTCTTTATTGAATTTAAGTTGTTGAAAACCTGTGCAATATTGATTACGCAACATAGTTTTAACTGGTTGTCCCAATGCATTAAATAATACAATATCTATTGTGGCAGATTGTTCTAATTCAAATTCAATTGTCGCATTTTCAGAAACAGGATTTGGGTAAATCACGGTACCCGAAATATTAGGTTTGTTCACCGCAACAGCCAGGGGCTGAAGCTTTGAGCTTTTGCAAATAAAAGCATCAGTCCCGGATGAGATTAGTAGGGAAGAATCAAAAAAAACTGTATCGTTAAAAATTCCAACGATGTATATATTTGTACTATCCAAAATGCAAATGCCTGTGGCATAGTCTGTCCCTGCACTTCCAATTGTTTTGATAGATTGATAGCTGCCATCGGTTTTATATTCTGCAATAAAAATATCTGAAGGAACGTGACGTGGCAGGCGGGAAGTTGCACTGTCTGTACCCCATCTGCCCGTGCCTTCAAATAGACCCACCATGTAAATATTTCCATTTGCTGAAGTTGCTATATCAAAGCCTTTGCTATTGTCAGTGCCGCCTACAATTTGTATCCAATTTACCGTACCCTGCATATCGCATTGAGCTAAAAAAGCATCGAATTCTCCATCACAAACTTGTGTCATTGAATCAAAATATGCCGTATCCTGAAAAACGCCGCTCAGATAAAGATAGTTATTGCTAATGTGTAAGGCAATACCTAAGTCAACAGATCCGCCGCCCATTTTTTTCCACCAAAGCAATTGACCTCCGGAACTAAATTTTGCCAATAGAATATCATTATTGCCAAAGGAAAAAAGTTGACCTAATGTTCCGTAAACCACATCTCTAAAATACCCTAGGAGGTAAATATCGCCATTGGCGTCTAATTCAATGTCTTGAATATTATTGGCAGTTGCAGTGCTAATTGTGTTGTGCCATAAAAGCTGCCCTGAACTATCAAGTTGAATCAAGTAATTATTATAAGTCGAATAAGATAAAAGCTGTTGACTGTCAATTGTTAAACTATCTTGGAATGTTCCGGAAACATATACTTTTTCATCATTGTCAACAATAATTACATTGCCAATATCATTGCCCGAATGCCCAATTCCTTTAACCCAGTGAATGATGCCCAAGCTATCGATTTTAGCCACAAAAGCATCTGCATTTCCACAGTTGAGAATACTATCGTTATTGTAATAAAATGTGCTTTTGTAATACCCTGTTACATAGATATTACCAGTTGAGTCAATTGCAATGTCGTTACCCCAATCCTCGCTAATACTGCCCAGTTGAATAAGCCAAATTAAATCGCCAGATTCATCATATTTAAAAACCATGATATCATTAAGTCCATAGCTTACTAAGGAAGAAAGGCTATCTTGAAAGGTTCCAATTCCAAAAACATTAGCATCTTTATCTAATACAATTTTGCTAATATAATCCTCATTGTTACCACTTATAGACCGAACCCAATCTATATTAACTTGAGCAAAAATATTAGTTTTAAAAAGTATTAAAAGAATAATAATGTAGAAAAATCGGGTCATTCAGTTAATTTTTTTTGAGTTTTGGAGAAATAATTGAAACTGTGATGCTGTATAATTAAGGTAAGTTTCTTCAATAACACTAAATACAAGTTTCTATATTAAGCCGCTAAAATCATAATCATACTTTTTCTGATAAGTATTACCCTGTTATTTTTTGGGCTTTAATTCAGT
>CAINVS010000364.1 GCA_903854205.1 uncultured Bacteroidota bacterium
TGAAGAAGAAGAATATCAAATTGACCTTAAGGTATTGATAGCACAGCAGCAGAACAACTACTGGATTGATCAAGTTGTAATAAATCCCGATTTTATTATTTTTGTAAAACCCTTGACCTTGCGACATATGACCAAAAATAGTATTAAGAATTTTGAAAATAATAGAATTTTTTCATTGGTCAATGACGAGAGTCTTAGCGATGAGCAAAAATTAGAAATGTTCAATCAAAGTTTTGCAAATTTAGCCAAAGCCACTATAGAACTTATTGCAGAAAATATTTACAAGATCCTTACACCCAACGGCGAAGTAACCGATAAAGATTTTATTTTAGAATTTGTTAACAACTCAGATAAAGAAATTTTTAAAACAGTAAAAGATCATCTACAAGAAATGAAAAATAACAATGATCTAAAACCAATAGAATTTTCTACTACACCGGAACAACAATCTGCCGGAGCTCCGGCAACTTTTTCAGTTCCTATTAATTTTAATAATTCTGATTTTTTCGGCTAAGGCTTTTGACTATGACTTCAGCCGAAGTAGAAGCAGAAGTTAAAAAATTAGATAATGAGTCAAAAGCCTTAAGAAAGAGCATTTATAAATTAGCATGGCACATGAGAGGTTCTGTTACTATAGAACAAGCATTTTCAATGGATGTTCAAGATATTGAGATTATTTCTGAAATAATCAAAGAAAATTTAGAAACAACGAAGGAAAGTGGACTTCCATTCTTTTAATATACAGAAGTGAACTACGTTCACTTGATATTTCGCGCGGTGCGCTCATATCATATGGTCTTCTTCGAAGAAGATATTAATATTATCCAGATTCATTGGTCACACTTCGCCCGCACAGGGCAAAGAGTGTTGAACATTATCCGAGTTCTTACGTTCACTTAGTGTTATGGCATTGCAGAGGCGGTCATCCGGTACCTCGAGCCACGTCTTCGATATGACGGCAGCATAACAATATACACTAACATATTGGTATGCTCAGGGTTTTTCTCCCTTCTTTTGGCCTATTTTTATATTTTCTAACAATCAAACAGCAGGTCTTGGCTGTCTTCATCCTTGCGGGTAGTGATTGAGAACTCTCTGCGGCGAGAGGTTTCCGTCCCTGTGACACGCATGTCCAGGTTTAGGGCACTTGAAGTTGGCCAGTGCAAGCCCGTTTACCGCGTAATATGCCTATTTTTTTCTTATATGACTGCCATGTATGCGACAGTTTATAATGCCGTTATAGTAATCATCTGATTCTAATACTCGACGTTCAAACTGTTCCCTTGCCTCGACATAGCTGGTTTCTGCCTTGCTGCCACAATAATATAGTATTTCTCTAGTAAAATTTTCTTTGCCTAATTGTTCTATATCTGCCTGAAGATTGGGACTACTGCCCCAATATTCCTTCCAATCACTGTCTATTTTGCCTTTAATTCGCTTTCGCTTTTTAGTGCCGTTTTTTAATTTAATTGTTTTATATGTGATTTTACTGAACTTGGCTAGTTTTTTGCCTATGTATTTTCTGCCTGTAGGAATGCATGTGATAATATACACATATCCAACGCACTCCTCGGGCAGTTCTTCAATGACTGTACCTTGATAGGTCCAAGTCATTGATTATTTTTTAGCGGCTTTCGCTGGTGCTGCTTTTGCTGCGTCTTTCTCTGCTTTGCGAGCATTCTTTTCGGCGGTAATTTCATTACGGCGAGCCTTGACCAGCTTGCTGATCTCTGCTAGGGCTTTGCGAGCACGGGTGCCAGCTGCGGCATTTCCACCGGTGAATTTAGCATCTTCGCTAAGGAATTCATTAAATGCGGCTTGTAAATTTTCAACTGTCGATTCCATTTTTTAGTCCTTTTGGTCTTCCTCCAGGCATAACCCTGGGTTTTGCTTTTGCTCTCAACTCTTTGAGATGCTGTCTATGTGCTTTGGTGTTTTCTCGGTTTTCTTTATAACA
>CAINVS010000365.1 GCA_903854205.1 uncultured Bacteroidota bacterium
ATCCTGTTAATCAAAATTGCCTTCCATTTGCCGCCAACTATACTCATTGTTGCCATTACGGGGCAATTATTTTCATCAAAAACAAAACTTTTTTCTGTTTTAAGTTCTTGATTATCAACATTAGTATCATTTTTCATACTACGTATTTTTGTTTTAACTACTTGCAAAAATAAGCCTTACCATTGACATTTGCAACGTACAATAAATAGCAGCAACGAAAAAACAGAAAAATTTAAACACTGGAGCAGGTACTGGTTTCGGTTTTATAACGGCAAAAACACTGGCTAAAAACGGCCACACCGTTTTCGCAACCATGCGGGAAGTGGATGCTCAAAACAAAAACAATTAAAATAAAATCAAAATGGAAAAATTGTATGAAGCCGAAGTAACCACATTAGCAGGTCGCAACGGTCACTCAAAATCATCAGATGGTTTATTGGATGTCGATGTCAGATTTCCCAAAGAAATGGGCGGTGCTGGTGAGGCAACCAATCCAGAACAACTATTTGCAGCTGCTTGGTCGGCTTGTTTCGGTACAAGTTTAACCATAGCTGCCGGAATTGAAAAAGTTAAAATTGGAGAAGTATCCGTAACCGCTAAAATTGGTGTGTTGCACTCAAACGGTAATTATGATCTTGGAGCCCATCTTCTAATTAAAATAGATGATGTAGACTACGATACTGCGAAAAAACTGGTAGAAGCCACAAAATCGATTTGTTCGTATTCAAAAGCAACAAAAGGGAATATTAACGCGGTTTATGAAGTTGTAGCAAATTAATTAAAAAACGATAAAAAATATGAAACAGGTAATAGTACATGAATTTGGAGGTCCTGAAAAGTTGATCTTACACGATGTAGCAGTGCCTTCCGCCGGCGATGGGCAAATTGTAATTAAAGTAGAAGCTTCCGGGGTGAATTTTTCTGACGGCATGCAAAGACGAAATCAATATGTCTTCCCCGTCACTTTACCTTATTTACCTGGTTTTGAAGTGGCAGGAATAGTTACCGAGCTCGGAAAAGGTGTCGAAAATATTTCCACAGGAGATCGTGTAGTTGCTATGCTTCCTAATGGCGGAGGATATGCCGAATATGCTGTTATACCCTCTTATTTGGCAGCAGTTATTCCGCCTACGATCTCCGCCCAAGAATCTTTGGCATTGCAAGTTCAAGGCCTTACCGCATACCTGATGTTGAAAGATGGAGCGAAACTACAAGCTGGACAAACGGTGCTGATACACGCAGCTGCTGGTGGTGTGGGTACTTTACAAGTTCAAATTGCAAAGCAAATGGGAGCAGGTAAAATTATAGCCACTGCAAGTAATGCTGAAAAACTTGCTGTTGCCAAATCATTGGGTGCAGATGAATTAATAAATTATACAGAATCTGACTGGGCTCAAAAAGTGAAGGATGCTACTGGAGGAAAAGGTGTTGATTTAATCTTAGATTCTACAGGAGGCGAAATTCTGCGAAATAGCCTCAGTTGCCTTGCGCCCTTTGGTAAGCTGATAAGCTATGGAAATCCAGGCGGTGGATCGACCTCAATTGAAGCCTTTAAACTTGTAAATAACAACCACATTTTGCAGGGTTTTGGATTAGCAAGTTATTTCGAAAAACCAGATTTAATGCAGGAAGCTTATCAATATTTGTTTTCGCAAGCCGCAACAGGGAAACTAAAAGTTCACATCGGACAAACCTTCCCTTTAAAAGACGCAGCCGAAGCACACGAACAACTGGAAAACAGGAAAACAACAGGTAAAATTGTGCTAATTCCTTAACAACAAACAACAATTAAACATTAATAAACATGGTAAATTCTCTAAACTGGTTTGAAATCCCGGCAACAGATTTCGCTAGAGCAAAAGCATTTTATGCTACAGTGTTAGATGTTCAAATTCAGGACGACCCTAGTCCCCATATGCAATATGCCTATTTACCGTCTGATCCACAAAAAGGCGGATTTGGCGGAGCAATTGCCAGCGGTGAAAACTTTGTTCCTGCAATGACCGGCACAACTGTTTACTTAGATGGCGGAAATGACCTTTCAGTTCCATTAGGCAGGGTAGAAAGTGCCGGTGGAAAAGTTATGCTGCCGAAAACTGCTATTG
>CAINVS010000366.1 GCA_903854205.1 uncultured Bacteroidota bacterium
AAATTAAATAACCAATTTTATGATAAAGATCTCTTTCATTAAACCACTCATTAAATCTTTGAAAATAATCTTTGACATCCTTCCAGTTTTCTTCGACAGTTTCTTGAGTTTTACTTGTAAATTTCTTACTAAAGAATCTAAAGGTTGAGTAGGCATCATTTTTATCTTCCTCTTCATTCATTAGATCAAATATAAGTTCAATTCTATTTGTTGGTATTTTATTTCCTGAAATAAAATACCAAAAATTATCTTTTTGAAGTGAATGTTCTATCTGATCCCATTCAGTAGCAATTTCGAGTTGGCGAAGCTTTAGTTTTTCAAGTTTGTTTTTTTCAAAATTAGAGCCATTCAAAAACAACGCTTTGATGAGTTCGGAGTTGGTTAATGGTATCTTTCCGATATTTATTCTCGTGAAAATTGAAATTGGATTTTCGATGTTACTTTGATACCAAATTACTTTTGAATGAAATTTAAATTTTGAGCGAAAATCACTTTTATCAAAATTATTATCTCGTGACTCAAACCAATCATTAATCTTTTTATAAGCATTATCGATATAATAGAAGTCGATATTTTCGTCTACTACTTCATTAATATTTAAGGAATTTAAAAATTCTTTGGTTCCTTGCCTTGTCTGATAATCTAATCCAAAAAGTTTATCTCTTTTCTCGGGAACATAATCTTGATTTAAGTAATGTAAAATCAAATAAATTGTTGTCAATCTTTGTTGACCGTCAATTACTTCATAAGATGAAGTTTCAGAGTCCTCTATTTCCTTCACCACAATAGGTTGGAGACAATACCAAGTTTTTTCATCAGAGTCATCAATCTGTCGAGGCCTAAATTCGTATATATCATTCAACAAATCCTCCACTTCCTTGGGTGTCCATTTATAACCTCTTTGATAAGAAGGAATGTAAAAGAAGTATTGACTTAACTCATTTAATGTCTTTAGCTCCAGCATATTTTCCATTTGTTTATTTTTATCCTCGTTAACAAAAACAGTACTTAAGTAACAGTATACATATTATCCCAACACATGCTCGGTAATATCTAATGAGGAGAAAGCAAATATAATACCAAATTCCCATTCCAAACCACCCATCTAAACATAACAAAAACATTACATTTTCCCCCTACCCTATTTTTCTCAAAAAAACCTGTGAAGCGAGCCGTTTGTCCAATTCCAGGAGCACGATCCAAACCAGTACACCTATACATAATAAGGTGTAGATACAGCCAGGTTACTTTCGCATCCACAGCGTCAAACCCACACAAAATTCCCCAGCTCCAATCCCCCCACCCCATCCAATCGGTAAGCCACCAACTTCCCGCCCTTGGCCACGCTGTAATCCAGGCAACAGATATTTTCCTTGAAAAAAGACGGTTCCCCTTTCAGCCAATAATGCCCGAAGAATACTTTTTTGTCGGTAGGTGGGTAATAGTAACTGGATGGCAATGCGGCTAAATCAACCGGTAGTGCTGGCAAATGGGGTGTCGGTTCTACGCTGATGGATTGATACGTCATAAAGGCCGGGTTTTCCCACCACTTTATTCTGATTTCGGATCTTTGCGTGCCATCCTTGTCGGTAAAGAAAAGGCCTTCCGGCAGCTGCATTTCTTTTCCTTTTAGGGTTTCGTCGATGGCTTTGTTCAGGGGGGTGCCTTGCTCGACCGATTGGTAGATCAATTCGTCGGTCAATCGGTCGTTGACCAAAGTGCGTTTTAAAAAATCTATGTGGTGCTGGTCCCAACAGGCGTGCACTGCTCTGAAGGTGTCCGTTTCGTAATACAGGGGCAAGGTTTTAAACCACTCCAAATAGGCTTCGTATGCACTTTGGCGGTTTTGGAATTGCCGCAGGGTTTCATAATGCTGGATGATGTTTTTAATCAGGTGTTTTCGCAGGTGCCCGCCTTCGGTTTCCTGGAAATGAAAACAGAGGGCATTGTATTCGTGGTTGCCCATTAAGGCGATTGCGTTTCCACTGTCCACCATGGCTTTCACGATTTCGAGGGTTTCCCTGATTTTTGGTCCACGGTCGATGTAGTCGCCTACAAACAGCGCGGTGGCCTCGGGGTGTGCGTAGGCGCCGTTGGTTTTGGTGTAGCCTAATTTTTGCAGTAATGCTTCCAGTTGGTCGGCGTGGCCGTGGATGTCTCCGATTAGGTCTATCATGGGTGGTGGGTTATATATATAGGTGTGTTGCGAAAAAGCGCGGGCATTGTCCGCTAAATTTTATTTATTCCAACTTGAATTTTTTACCAAATCGTTGGGGCAAGTCATCCGTTAGAAACTTTTCGGCATTACTTAATGCTGCATCAATCGTGGTTGCATCTTCGTCTTCCCACCAGGTTCCGCCCTCATCCAGTAGGCGAATTAGGCTATCGCTATCTTCATCTGTCCCAATTTCAATCCAACCATGGTTATTAATCCACCAAGCAAGGTGTGGGTAAGTTTTTGAAAAATGCATTTTGAATGAGTTGGCCTTTTACGAAACAAATTATAACAAACGTACAAAAAACATTTAATTGGAGCGAAAAAGCATGCCGGACACGGTTTAATTGCCGGTAGCATCTTCCTATATACCTTATTGAGTGGTTTACCTATTTTTACTCTTTTCAATGATTTTGAAAACTTCTTCTTCGGTTTTCTTGGATACTTTGGCTATCTGAGGAACAGAAAAGCCTTCTTCGTGCATCCCAAGTATCATTGCTACTTTTCCTTCCTCCACCCCTTCTTCATGGGCTTTTTCATCTGCCTTTAATTTCTCTTGCTTCTCGTCAGTTTCCTTAATTAGGACATTATCATATGCTATCCTTTCCTCTTTTGTCCAGTTATGCCTGTCTGCTTCGATAAAAGCGGTATTCAATCCTTCATCAGTCTGTGCAAAATCAGGAATGATCCTCAGTTCGGTAGAGTGTTTGATAAAATAGGTCCATCTGTCAATTGGCGTGACTAATTCGTTTATATCCAAATTGAACTTTGGTAATTGAATAAACGCAAACTGGATGTCTTTCAACAGATGTTCATAAGTCTCCTTTTCCAACACCAAATGATGCGTATTATACTTGTCGCCTTCACCAAATGGGAAATCTAAGATACCAATAAAATAAGCAGGATTTAACATTGGGTAGTCATCACCCGAATCTATTTGCATAGAATAGTCACGGGCAATGTAATACTGCACCCGTTTATCAAAGCCTTTTTTATTTGCCACTTGCATTTCAACGACGAATTTTCGTCCAGATTGATCGGTTGCCCGCACATCAAGAATAGTCGCTTTTTCCCCTGCGATGCGTGGGAACTGATAGGGATTGGCCAACGCAACGCGTACAACACGTTCGTCGCCTTCCAATTGTAGGGCGGCATTCAGAAATGAGATGAGCGGGGCTGTTTTTTGCTCATTGCCAAATATTTTGCGGAATGCGATGTCGTTTTTGATGTCGGCGAAGTCCATGTAGATGATTTTGGAACAAAAATACGAAAACAACACGAATATTGAAAATAAAAAACAAATAGTTTTATGACTTATCGACTGGCCTTTCGTTAAATAAGTGTTTAAATCCCCAATTCGTTGTTGTTGGGGTGAATAGGCGATTTATTTATGGTTTCGGCTGGCAATGCTAATTAGATGCCTCAAATCCCCATTGTATACTTTTTGCTCCTTCTCCGGGAGGTTCAAGGTATCCAATTTCTCGTTCACTTCTTTCATTTACGAAACAATTTGTAACAAACGTACAAAAAAAGAT
>CAINVS010000367.1 GCA_903854205.1 uncultured Bacteroidota bacterium
CTCAACATGGCAAGTATATGTGGCAATTGAAGAGTTATTTAAAAGACGCTAGAGCATAACATGAGCCACAACGACATTTATTCTATTGTAGAACGTCTACGTATCCTAGAAGAAGGACTTGATAAAAATCAAAAGTCCGTCAACCAACTCAGTGCTACTTTCAAACCCAAGACAGTAGCAGTATTAACAGCTAAAAAAGATCCTAAAAATCCAATGGCTGGTAAACTAGTTGGTGGATGCGAAAGTGTTGACAATGATGACGAAATGGTCGAAGATGTATTAGACAAAGTAAAAAAGTCATTCACAGATTTTATTAAAACTGTTGAAAAAGATATCAAAGATCCTGACCTAAAAGATAAAAAACAAGAAGACAGCGACATCAAGAAAAAAGAAACCAAGGATCGTGATTTAATTGCTAAAACTATTGATGAAAGTCCTGAAGAGGACGAAGAAGAATGGTACGATGCTGATGGCCGTCCTAGCCCACACGGTGCCTATGATGCAGCTGGACACTACTATGCTGATAGAGAAGATCAAGATGCTGGTTACGATGCCTATAAAGAACGTGACTGGACTGAAGAAAGTGCTCCTGTTAAAACTGTTACTATGGAAGACGGACGTTTGTGCGAAATTCATGGCGACGAACAAGCTGGGTTTGAAATCCGCCACAGTGGACGTTGTTTACCAACTAGATTTAAAGACCTCAGTCAAGCTGAGTTAGCATTAGAAATGTTTATGCACCGTCGTCGTCAAAACGATGATAGTCAAGATTACCTGGAAGAAAAATAAAAATGTTTGCATTAGACCTATTCAATAACGACCATGAGCGCCGCCTAACCGAAGGTGCTGTAGATAATTTAGAGCAGCGTCGTATTGACGATTTGGCAATGAAAATGGACGATTTAGTATCTCGTGCCCGCACAGCAACAACTCCAGAAGCTAAAGCTGCATTAGTAAAAGAATTCCAAAAATGCAAAGACGAGCGTGACAGTTATTTTAAAATCAAAGATGAGTGTATGGGATACGGTGGGTTAACCGGAGAAAGTCAAGTAACTCCTACTGCTACAGGATTGCGTCATCATGCCAAACCTGAAAACTATGGCGGATACGAACCCGAAGCAGATCCACTTGCTAGATTAGACAAGCATGCAGTTAACCGTGCCGACAAGGCCATGGGTGTTAAGTTTGATCGTGAAAAGAAATATCAAGGTGGCCTTGATTTAGATGAAGCTGGTATTGGTCAAGACATTGTTAACAAGACAGAAAAAATGGCTCGTGCAACTCCACAGACCAAAACTGGCGCAGTAGCAAGTACAGTCAAGAACGCTGCCAAATGGTTAGCTGGTAAAGGTGGTCCTGGTAAAGAAGGCCCAACTTACGAAGACCAAGTTCAAAAAAAAAATTCTGAAGAAATAGACGAAGGTCGTATGGGCGAGATTGATGCTATGCGTCAAGATCTCGAACACATGAATGAACGCCAATTTTATACTGCTTACGGTATAAGCAAAGTTGCATTCCAACAAAAATATCGCACACTACTAAAACCTGCGTTAGACGAGCACGGTGGTGGCATTGGCCCTAAACAACATTGGCAAGATCTCATGCAAGAGAATAAATTGTCAGTAGGAGATCCTGTTGTAGTCACAGGCCCTAATGAATACGAAGGCAAGACCGGTGAGATTTACGAATTCAGCCCGAGCGGTAGTTTTGTTATTGTTGACTTGTACAACCACGGCAAACACAGCATGCACCTGAGCGACATTGAGTACAACGAGTATGCTGACCAAGAACAAGATGAAGAAGATGACTGGTACGATGACGAAGTCGACGAAGGATTCCAAGACTTCAACAAGGTAGAGCCATATGCTGTTTGTTTAGCTGGCAAGCCTGTTAAGAAGTTTGACTACTATGAAGAGGCACGTCGCTTCCACGACAACTGGAAGAAGAAGTTATACAATCAAGGCAACAAAGAGAAGGCAGACAAAATTACCTTGATGCCGTTAAATCTTGACGAGGAAGAACAAAAGCCAGCAGGCTGGGGCGAGTTTCCACCAAAGCAAGAAATTACAATAGTTCCTCCTAAAAAATTAAAGTCTGGTGAAACATACCAGGACCGCAACAAATATTGGCAATCACAAGGTCAAGCACCCATCTACAAAACAAACGAAGCAGAAGGTCGTGTAGATCCTATTCTGATCAAAGCATTGAACAACATGCCCGATGGGTTAGCAACACACCGCGAAGTGCTTGACGCCGCATATGATGCTTACACAATGGAAGTAGGCAAGATACATATCAAACAAAATTATGGTGTTACTCATGCGTACATTCCAAAGCTAATGGGTCTATACAAAGATAAGCACGGTTTAACTTTTAACGAAGCTAAAGCTGATCCAACCGGTAGTTGGATAGTGTACGGTGGTAGTCGGGTTATGAAGTTCAAGACACACGGCGGTGCTACAGCTTATGCCGAGAAAAATGGTGGCAAGGTTGCTAGTAGTGAACACTATCAAGACAAGATTCAAGGTGTAACAGAAGCACAGACTGACTATCAAAAGCGTCGCCAACGAGAAC
>CAINVS010000368.1 GCA_903854205.1 uncultured Bacteroidota bacterium
ACCTGCTACGTCAGCACAGGAATCATCTTTGTCAGGAGTGCCGTCGCCGTCTTTGTCAGGACAACCGCCAAACTCAGCAGAGCCGGCTTCTGTAGGACATTTGTCTTCACTGTCGATAATTTTGTCACCGTCTTTGTCAGGGCAACCGTTAAATTCAGCCAAACCTGCTTCACTTGGACATTTGTCTTTGCTGTCATCAATTCCGTCACCGTCTTTATCAGGACAACCTTTAGTAGGCCAAGTACCTTTGTCTTTTTTACAAAGATCCTCTTTGTTAGATACATGATCTCTGTCTTTATCTTTCAATCTTCTGTAAATTGGGATATTCAAAGCCATGTAAACATTGGCATCGTAGATGGTTTTTTTACCCAACAGCGGTGTGATATCGGAGGTTCCCAAAACAAGCGGACCTAGTCGAAGACCAGTGCCAAAATGGAAATTACCATGAGAATTCATGGAAATTGGCAGGTAAACACCGAACCATTTGTGCTCATAGCGTGGAGTAAGACTGAAGTCTGAGATAGCTCTGGTTTTTTCGGCATTTCTTACATAGCCGGGTGCAATAGAAGCGGTAACATTGACGTAAAGTCCTTTCCAAACATTGTAATCTGCATATAGATTAAGTCTGGTAGGCAGAGCCACATTATACTTTTTATTTTTTGAGGTACTTGTAGTAAATAATGTATTCAGGGTATCGTTAAATCCTTGAAGACCTGTTGAGTCAAAGTTTTCAAATGAAGTACTGAAATATCTTTCCAATACAACATCATTAACATTTGCATAGAAGTTCGCATCAAAACCTCTTGCGCGGTCAAAACGGACAAAACCTAAATCAGTAACGCCCAAACCTAATTTTAGCATATACTGATTTTTGGTTGGGTTCACATGTTCTGCATCACCGTTCATTTCATATTTATGATCAACATGTTTTGGACGGAATTCATATACTGCTCCGAAGTCGAAACCTAAACCATATCTGTCTTTATTAAAGACTTCTCCCTGACTGTTTGGAATGTTGGAGAACGTTTCGGAATAACCGAAGTTGATATCCGTATCCTTGATAGAGAGTGTTGAATCTGAAGTGAAGCGAATATCTGCATTATTTGAATAGAAATATGCAGAAGCTAAGCCTTGAGTCAGTTTTACTGTTCCTGCTGCTTTAAGGTAGTGTTTACCGGTATTGATTACATCTCGGCCATAGCTGATGCCGTAATCTGCCCAAACAGCTGCCTGAATAGAGAGGTTTTTGTTTTGTATATCAATATTATACAGGTCGGTGAGTTGCTGTTCATTATAAGCCTGTCTAGCAGTTCTTTCATCTACACCATTTACGTTGGTAGTATTTCTTAACCGCATATTAAAACCTACTGCATGTTGAGTCTTTTTGCCGAAAGTAAAAATAAATGAAGGCAATAAACCAATTTCCATGCTTTGATAAACTGATTTCTTTTTACCGTTCAATCGCTCAATTACATAATTATCATTGAAATTTGGGTCATTGAATGCGCTGTCTCTCTCACTGAAAAGTGCAGAACCTTTTATGCCCAAATAATTGTTGCTTGCCGTGAGACCGAAACTAAATACGTTCATGTGGAACCTGTAGCGGCTATCCACAATCTCGGCAGGATTAAAATTTAGAGAATAAACGCCGGAATAATTGTCGGAATGAAATCCAATATTATTCTGCGTACTTAATCCCGAAATTCCAACGAGGGCCACAGCCAAAAATAGAAATTTCTTCATGAAAAAAGTTTTAAGTTATTGCAGTTAATAGAATGATTTAAAGTTAAAATCAGTTAAAGGCTTAATAATAATCTTGTTACGGATTTACTATTCCTCTTAGGATGCAAATATACCTGATAATATTGCCAAAACGGTAGCCTATTCAAAGTTTTTATGTGAAAGTTATTAAAGATTTATTTTGGGGGGGACTGAAATTTTTTTATAAATTATATTTATAATATGTTCTTTATCCTCTAATATTATCATGTTTTTTTATTTTCGATTGGCAATTGTGAAAACTTGGGAATATATTTGCAAGCTTAACACATGATTTATTAAACCCATTTTTGAGCTTATGTTAGTTAAAGCCTTTGCCAGTGCCGTCTACGGCATCGATGCACAAACTGTGACAATTGAAGTGGACAGCGGGGGGCCGGTAGGACCCAATGGAAAACCAGGCTATTCATTAGTCGGTCTTCCCGACAATGCCGTTAAAGAAGGTTATTGGCGTATCGAAAGTGCCTTAAAATCTGTCGGATTTAGAATTCCCCGTTTACGTATTGTCATAAATATGGCCCCTGCCGACCTTAAAAAAGAAGGGTCGAATTACGACTTGCCTTTGGCCATGGGAATTCTGGCTGCTACAGATCAGATAAAACCGGAGGCGCTTTCAGAATATATCATCATGGGTGAGCTTTCACTCGATGGAACACTGCGCCCAATAAAAGGTGCGCTGCCAATTGCCATTCAAGCAAGAAAAGAAAAATTTAAGGGGTTTATCCTACCAAAAACCAATGCCCGTGAAGCTGCAATTGTAAACGAACTGGATGTTTACGGTGTGGATAATATCTCAGAAGTTATTGGTTTTTTTAACGGCACTCAAGAGTTGAAAACTACTGTGGTAGATACAAGGGAAGAGTTTGCCTATAATCAGCACCACCTTTCAGTCGATTTTTCAGATGTTAAAGGACAGGAAAGTGTAAAGAAGGCATTGGAAATTGCAGCTGCAGGCGGACACAATGTTATTCTAATCGGACCACCGGGTGCAGGTAAAACAATGCTTGCAAAACGTATGGCCACAATTTTACCGCCGCTTTCGCTGAAGGAAGCCTTGGAAACAACAAAAATTCATTCTGTAGTTGGACTTTTACCAGAGTTGGCCTCACTTGTTTCCGAAAGGCCTTTCCGCTCGCCTCATCATACTATTAGTGATGTAGCACTTGTCGGTGGGGGCGTTCAGCCTAAACCCGGTGAGATTTCTTTGGCACACAATGGCGTGCTTTTTCTGGATGAGCTGCCTGAATTTAAACGGACGGTACTAGAGGTGTTGAGGCAGCCTATGGAATCGAGAAACATGATTATTTCCCGCTCTCGATTTACAGTGGAATATCCTGCTAATTTTATGTTGGTGGCCTCTATGAATCCTTGCCCTTGCGGCTATTATACCCATCCGGAGAAAGAATGTGTCTGCCCTCCTGTAACAGTTCAAAAATATCTTAATAAAATATCCGGCCCACTAATGGACCGAATTGACCTGCATGTTGAGGTAGAACCTGTAAGTTTTGACACTATGTCTTCTGAAAATCTTCCTGTTGAAAGCAGTGAGCAGGTTCGGGAAAGGGTAATTAAAGCCAGAATGCTGCAATTGGAGCGATTTAAGGATTATCCTGAAATTCATAGCAATGCCCAAATGACTACTAAACTCATTCAGGAATACTGTCAGTTGGATAAATTGGGTACTGCTCTACTGAAAAGAGCTATGACCTTTCATCAGCTTTCAGCCAGAGCTTACGACCGAATACTAAAAGTGGCCCGTACAATTGCCGATTTGGACTACTCGGAAAAAATACAGACGGAACATATAGCCTTGGCTGTTCAATTCAGAAATTTGGACAAGGAAAATTGGGTACAGTAATTGGGTACAGTAAGTTGATAATTATCTGAATCTGATTCGGCAGGTATATAAATCCATAACAGATACAGCATAGTTGAGATACCCTGAAATTACCTTTGTTTGCGGGTCATAATTTAATTGACTGATCCAGTATTTTAACCCTTCTGTTTTGATAGGGTTTATAAAATTAATAGCTATAGTTTTGGAGAAATCTCTGCCTTCGACAGTTACAATCTGTTGTTTTTGAGAAGGCCCAAATTTTGATGCAGTTTCAGCCGATGTTTTTAAGCCTTCTTCAAGGAACTGATTCATAACCAGGTGTTCAATATCAATAACGAAGGCTGATGCTTCATTAAAAGCAAAGGGAATACAAATATTGCCGGTCATTGGATTCGTACTCCATTTTTTCAATCGGTTGCTGCCTTCATGCAAAAGGCCTATAAACCACTCTTTTTCTGTAGATATATTGCTCTCATTTGTTTTGAGCCACCAGATCCATTCGTAAGGATGTATTTCTGGATGACAGCTGTGATTGCAATCCAAACAAAAAGTACCGTAAAGTCCAATACTTGGATTGTCATTTTCAAAATTGGGATGCCCCTGCAGCCCTCCGCCACCGGGTAGTGTAGGGAAAAACAAATAATTCAGCGGAGCTCTGAATTCCCTTTCCGGTGTCAGTTCGCAATGAAGTCTGTAATCCCGTATGTTGATTTGATTGGTATCCCTTACAAAAGGAGAAGATTTATAATTATGCTGTTTTTTTGATGTGACATCATAACGGCTGATTTTTCCCTGACGGTCATAGGCGTCAAATACCCGGTACAAATATTTTTTTAAGTGAAAATTCAGGTCGTAATTTATATCATATTCAGTAAACTGTTCTTCGCCGCTTCTTGACTGCCTTACAACGGTACCTACAAACTTCTCTTTTTTCAATGACATTGCACGCCAGTTGAACCCTCCGAAGGCATGAATGAACCAGCCTAACGGGCCGAGTTTGTGGTGCTGTTTTTTACGATCAATGATAGAATCTGAAAGCACGGGGATGACTAAATCTACAATCTGTTCAGTAATTGTATCATTTTTTGAAATCTCATTGTTGGGCAAAAGCAGGTACTTAAATACAGCTTCCGTTTCTTTATAATTGGAAATCTGATAAGTCTGCCCGTTTAGGCTGAAGCTAAGACTGAGCAGTATAGCAATGAATTGTGCGGTTTTCATAGTTTAATGATTTTGTAGGACTCAATATTAAGTTTTTAAACCGATTTTTTTGATAAACTGCAAATAAAAAATCCGTACAGTTTTTCAACTGCACGGATTTTATGATTCATTTATTATGATTCAGTATTGGAATCAATTCTTGTTTCTGTAACTGTGAATAAGCGTACTTATTTCAAGATCCTTTTCCAAATCCGGCGCAAGATCGTAGAGTTTTTGGTAATCTTCTCCATTTTCGAGAAGCAGCATAAATTGCAGTATTCCTTCTTTGCGGGAACCTGATAAAATATTGAGTGCCACTTCACAGAAATCAAATAATACATCTGTATTATAACGGCGGGCATCTGAAAGTGCTTCTATCGCAGTTTCAAAATCTTCTTCATCAATTAAAAATTCCAAATAACTGATCCAGGTGATAGTTTCTTCAGGAGAAATAACAATGGCTTTTTTAAAGAAGGAATAAGCCAGTTGGACTTCATCCAATTGATTGTAAACCTCAGCCAGTGCTATGCAATATTCCTCACTGTCTTTGTTTTGATCATATGCCTTTTCGAATGCTCTCTGAGCCAAACGCCAATTTTCTTCATTGGCATAGGTAACGCCCATTCTGTAGTGCAGACGCCCTTCAAGCGAATCAATTTTCATGGCATCGGCATAGAAACTGCGTGCTTTTTCATACTCACCGCTGTATTCATGACATTCACCCTCCCAAAGCAGCACCTCTGCATCAGTGTCAAACAGGTCTTTATAATCCTGAACATAGCGTTTTGCCAGTTCATAATTTTCAAGACGGAAAAGGCAGGCAATTACATCACGGTAAGCAAATTCAAAATCTTCATTGATCACTATAGAGTAGTCATAGGCTTCAAAAGCTTTCTCGTACAAACCAAGTTGCATATATGCATGGCCCAAATTGTACCAGGCCCAATAAGAATAAGGGGCACGGTCTATAATTTTCAGACTGACTTCAACACCCTCTTCGTAGGATTCTGTCAGTTCCATGCACATCCAAAGGCGGCTGTATGCCATCTCATTGGACGGATTCTGTTCCAATACTTTTACTAAACTCTGAAAAGAAGATTCATAATCCTCCTGACTTTCAAAAATTGAAGCCTCTAAAAGGTAAATATCCTCCAGGTCATTACCGTCGGCATAAAGCATTGCTGATTCCAGCATCTTAAGTGCGGCCTTATAATCTTCGGACTGATGCAGAATTTCTGCCTCAGTGAGAAATACATCAACATTGGTAGGCTCATATAATTTTGCAATATGCAGGGCAGCATTTGCATCATCAATTCTATCCTCCTCAAGCAAGAGCTGAGCTTTACGAATATGAAAAACAGCAGAAAAAGGGTAGTTTACCAAAGCATGTTCAATAGCCTGAAGTGCTTTAGGGTACTCATATTGGTCCTCATAATAATCAATAAGATCCTGAAAAGCATCACTGTCCAAGAAAATGCTGCTACCTTTAGCCAGCATGCCTTCATATTGCAGAACTAAATCTTTTACATTCAGCCCTTCGGGATTATCGTTGTAATCGTACATTAAGGAAGGTTTGGTGAATAAGGTAAGTGAATTGACATTGTATTAGCATTAAAACTAAAACATAACTGTACGCACACATTAAATCTACATCAAGATTTGCAAAAAAGCAAATTATGCTACGACTTTATTTTATTTCGCATTCTGCAAAGTTAGGCTTTTTAATAACAAACGCAAAGCTTTCAAAAAAGGTTTCCACAAGGTTAACGGATTAACTTTTTAATAAGTAAGATAAAACAGCGGATTGGAATACTATTAATCAGTTATTGATAAACATAGATGAAATTATGTTTATTTTTGTCTTTTAAACCACATTCTGTCTATCGGTTGAAATAAATTTACTAATGACTGTTTTGGGTTGAAGATACTGTTTTTGCTTAATGTTAAAAATATTAGAATACCTCAAGCCTTATTACGGACAGGCGCTGTTGAACATTTTGTTCAATCTGTTGACTGCAATTTTCAGTATCATATCTATGGTACTGCTCAAACCTTTTTTGGATATACTTTTTGCTGCCGAACTTCCTCAAATGCCAGCACTCGAGGGTGCTGCAATGATTGACCGACCTGTGATTCTATTCAATCGTTGGCTTATAGGACATATCATTGAATATGGACACAGTGCTGCGCTTTTATGGATTTGTGGAATTGTTGTAGCCTGCTTTTTCTTTAAAAATTTCTTCAGATACCTGTCACTTTATGTCATGGCCCCTGTTAGAAATGGTATTGAATATGATATCCGTAAAAAGGTTTTTGATAAATTGATACAATTGCCGCTTTCTTATTTTTCCAATGAGCGGAAAGGAGACCTAATGTCAAGGCTCAGCAGCGATGTAGGTGAAATTCAGTGGAGTATACTGCGTTCACTCGAAACGCTCGTTCGTTCGCCAATTACATTATTGGGTTCTTTGGCCGTTATGATTTATATCAGTCCTTCATTTACCCTGTTTTCATTTGGTCTCTTTCTGTTTGTCGGTTTAGGCATTGGCCGTTTAAGCAAAAGCCTCAGAAAGAATTCCGGTAAAGCACAAAATTCACTGGGAATGCTGCTCTCGCTGATAGATGAGTCAATTGGCGGATTGCGGGTCATTCAGGGATTTTCTGCAGAAAACTACCAGAAAGATAAGTTTGATCAGGAAAATAAAAACTATCTTAAATTGGGGAACTCTATTCAGCGTCGCCGAGAATTGGCCTCGCCTATGAGTGAGTTTTTGGGAATCTGTGTCATCGCAGCACTGTTATTATATGGTGGTCACCTGGTTTTTAATAAGCAATTTGAAGCATCCACCTTTGTCATGTTTATACTCATGTTTTACAACATTATAGATCCGGCAAAGACTTTTGCTTCTGCAATGTATGATATCCAAAAAGGTCGTGCAGCTGCTGAAAGGATTGGTCAGATCCTGAACAGCCCCGTAGAAATAAAAGACAAAGAAGATGCAATTCCTTTAATCCGTTTTGAAAAAGAAATTAGTGTTGAAGGACTTTGTTTTTCTTACGACGGTCAGCATGAGGTACTCAAAGACATCAGTTTTACCTTGAAAAAAGGCAAAAGTATAGCATTGGTTGGCGTGTCAGGATCCGGAAAGTCAACTATTGCTGATTTATTGCCCCGTTTTTATGAACCCATTTCCGGAAAAATACTGATTGATGGCGTAGATATTAAAAATTATAAATTGTCCGATCTTCGGGCTCAATTTGGCATCGTTACTCAGGACGCCATTCTTTTTAATGACAGCATATATAATAATATAGCGTTCGGATTTGCAGGCGCCACTCAGGAAGCAGTTGAGCAGGCGGCAAAAATTGCCAATGCACACGAATTTATTTTGCAGACCGAACATGGATATGCAACCGAAATCGGGGACCGTGGTATGAAATTGAGCGGCGGTCAGCGTCAAAGACTTACAATGGCAAGAGCAATTTTACGAAACCCACCCATTCTGTTAATGGATGAAGCCACTTCTGCACTTGATTCCGAATCAGAAAAAGCAGTACAGGAGGCACTTCAAAATTTATTTGGACAATGCAGTGCAATTCTTATAGCACACCGATTGTCCACCATTCAAAATGCAGATGAAATTATTGTATTGCAGGAAGGTCGCATCGTAGAACGCGGTACTCACACAGAACTGCTGAATAGGGGAGGAGTTTATAATAAATTGGTCGAACTTCAAAAATTATAACCAAATTCAGATTGGTCCTAGTAAAAAGCCGGTGTCAGATTGTTCTGATTCCGGCTTTTGATTTTATTGTATTGCTTCTATAAATTAGACCCTACTTTTTACAAATTCTATCAGAGCATCAATATTCATTGACTGCTGTTCACCTGTCTTCATATCTTTTACTGTAAGATTTCCCGATAATAACTCACTTTCACCCACAATTACAACCATCGGAAATTTTCGCTTATCAGCATATTTCATTTGTTTCTGAAATTTGGCCGGTTCCGGATAAATATCAGTATTTATTCCCGCTGCGCGTGCCTTTTGCACCATTCTGAAAGCAAAATGTTGTGAAGCTTCATCAAAAGCCATAAAAAACAGTTGAGTTGTATTTTCCGGCACGGCATCAAAACGATTCAGTTCAAGAAGGACATCATAAATTCGGTCTGCACCAAAAGAAACACCAACACCCGAATTTCCATCCCATCCGAAAACGCCCGTAAGATTATCATAACGGCCGCCGCCTCCGATACTGCCCATTTTTACTGATTCCTGACCCGGAGCATTGCAATCTGTTACGACTTCAAAAATACAACCGGTGTAATAACTCAGTCCACGTGCCAAAGTAAAATCAAGCTGCAGCTTATTTTGGAAACTGTAATTGTCTAAATAAGTCATCACAGTGTTAAGTTCTTCTAATCCTTTTTGGCCTACAGCATTGTTTTCTGAAAAGGCCGATTTAAGATCTTCCAGTTTTTCGGAAGAGACAATTTGCTTTATTTTTTCAAAACCATCGCTGCCAATTCCTTTCTGTTCCAATTCTTTTTTTACGCCATCCCATCCAATTTTATCCAATTTGTCAATAGCAACGGTTATTTCTACAAATTTTTCTGGGTATCCTACTTCTATGGCCAATCCTTCCAACACTTTTCGATTATTCAGTCGGATAATTACATCTATATTTAATGCATTAAAAGCTTCATCATAGATTTGAATCAGCTCTGCTTCATAAAGTAGAGAGTTTGATCCTATTACATCCACATCACATTGGAAAAATTCTCTGTATCGACCTCTTTGAGGTTTGTCGCCACGCCAGACTGGTTGTATCTGATAGCGTTTGAAAGGGAATGCAATCTCATTGCGGTTCATTACAACATATCTGGCAAAAGGAACTGTCAGGTCATATCGTAAAGCCCTTTCAGTAATCTCCTTTACCAATTTTCCGGAAAGTAAAGTCTCGAAATCAACCCTTGCCTTCGCATGCTTTTCTGGTCGGTCCAAACCATTATTCAAAATTTTGAATAAAAGTTGATCACCCTCGTCACCATATTTGCCTGTTAGCGTCTCAAGAGCTTCCATTGCAGGGGTCTCAAGAGGCTGAAAGCCATATTTTATAAAAATAGTGCGCAGTTTATCAAAGATGTATTGGCGTTTAAATACTTCAGATGGAGAAAAGTCTCTGGTGCCTTGTATCAATTGTGGTTTCATATGTAAACTATTGTTTTTTAGATTTGATTTGTAAAATTACATCATAAAATAGATTCACACTATAAAGTTTTGATTAAAATTGCTAAATTTGCTCCAAACAATAATAGATGCATAAAAACCAAAATGCGGAAAGACTTGATAATCTTTATAATGTATTTTCTGAAGAACAGAATAAAATTATTTTAGCTCTCGAGGCTGTAAAAAATGAAGGAGTATCTAATTATCCTGTCATAATCTGCTTTTATTCGGAAGCATATTACGAGTTAGGTATACCTTTGTTAAATAAAAGCGAATTAGCATTCAATATCAGTACTTTGGAAGAATTGTATGTAAAAAATATTGTAGATATAGAAAAAGTTAATAACTTTAAAGCTCTTTACAATCACAAATTGAATCATGTTTGCGTTTTGTCTGTACTTGAAAATAATGCAGAATTTGTTTTTATTCCATTAAGCTCAAATTTTGAATTTTAATAAAGTCTTTCTTTTTGTAAAGTATTTATTTATTCTAATATTCTAGGAATCAGATTGTCTGATATTTATTTTTGGGCTTTTAATCGACTTTAGAAGCCAAACTTTTTGTAAAAGATGTTAATTATTTTAACATCTAAACAACATGTAATAATAATGCGACGTTATTCATCAGGATGAGATGAAGCTATCTTATGTGATAATGACAGTTTTTTTTAACAGATACTTACCAATATTTTATGTATTTCCTCCAATTATTTTGTCGTTCTGAAAAAAATGTTAAGTTTATGGGTGGATTTAGACATTACATTAGTCTAACGATCAACTTTGCAATCATATTGGCTGCATTGTTCTTCAACAGTCAAACGGCCAAAGCTACACACGCTATGGGTGCTGACTTAGCTTGGGAATGTATAGGTCCAAACCAATACAGATTCACCTTAAAGCTATACCGTGACTGTAATGGTATTAACCTAAATAATTCGCAGACTCTAAACATCAGCAGATGTGGAAGCTCTCAGAATTTGACGTTGACTCGAATAGCCCCACCAATTGACATTACACCATTGTGTGCTTCAGAGCCCCGTCGTTGCGGAGGTGGTTCAGGACAATTTGGTGTAGAGGAATGGATATACCGAGGCACAGTCACCTTTCCTGCCGGATGTAACAATATCAGGGTATCTTACAGGCTATGTTGTAGGAACAATGCTATTACGACACTCTCGGATCCATTGAATGAGGATATATATGTTGAAGGTACCTTAAACAATACCTTGGCCCAATGTGACAATTCGCCTCAATTTTTAAATAGACCCACTGCATTTTTGTGCCGTGGGCAACAGACGTTTTATAACCATGGCGGTTTTGATTCTGATGGTGACTCCTTGGCTTATTCCTTAGTAAATTGTGAAGAGGGCCTGAATAACACTGTCGAGTATCTTCCGGGATTTAATGGAACAAATCCACTGACAACAGTTTCAGGGGTTACATTAAATGCACAAACAGGGGCTATTTCTTTTACCCCTTCTACAATTCAAGTCGGTGTACTCTGTGTTTTGGTAAGAGAGTTCCGAAATGGGTTATTTATAGGTGAAACAGTACGTGACATTCAATTTACTGTAATCGAATGTAATAATCTACTCCCCTTAGCGTCTGGAATTGATCAATTTGGTTCTTCAGTAGTAAACTTTACAATAAATTCCTGTTTTGGGCAACAACTCTGTTTTGACATTATAGGTTATGATCTCAATGCGGCTGATACCGTTTCAATTACTTGGAATGGTGCAATACCCGGTGCCTCATTTGTTACTTCACCAATTTCTAATGACAGTATTCGTGGCCGTTTTTGCTGGAATCCACGTATTCAGGATGTAGGATCACATGTATTTACAGTTACTGTGAGAGATAATTCCTGCCCTTTGTTGGGTGTTAATACTTTTACATATACTGTAAATATTACTCCTAACCCTAACCCAACAGTAACAGTACAGACTGACACCGTATTATGTTCCGGTGAATCAGTATCACTTACAGCTGTTGCTGTTCCGCCTACCTTACCTACAACTGTAACTTCAATTACTTGGTCACCGGCAACGGGATTGAATACAACTACAGGGACAACCGTAGTTGCCACCCCAGCTGTTTCGACAGTATATACCTGTACCGTTCAATATTCAGACGGATGTACAAGTGTGGATAATGTGAATGTGGAAGTACGCAATGACCCATCTGTGGCTATCATACCAAACGGGACCAATGTATGTTCCGGCAGTATAACAACTCTTATTGGTACCACAGACAGAACAGGTCTTAATTACCAATGGTTTGACCCATCCGGTGCACCCCTTGGTACGGGTAATGTATCCGGTGCACAATCTTCAATAGATGTAAATGTACCTGCACTTCAGGATACTACTCTCTGCTATGAATTGGTAGTCACAGATCCTGTTACCGGATGTACGACAGTTGAACAGGGTTGTCTGATCATCGGCCCACCGCAGGGACCTGTTGAGTGTATAAATATATATGTGTCACCTACAGGAACAGCAAACGCTGCCGGCACACAGTTTGATCCAACCACCATACATTCAGCACTTAGAAGATCGGCCTGTAATAATACAGTTATTAAAATGGCTATTGGTACCTACAATACTGATACAGCACTTCAGGTAACAAGTTTCCTGACAATAGAAGGGGGCTTTGACCCTACCAATCTTTGGGAAAAAACATCTCAGCAGGGAGCAACAACGATTTTCCGTACCAATGCAAACCCCATTGGCTTCCCGGGTGCATACCATCTCATCGGATTCAATATCAACAATTCTGAAGGCTTCCGTTTGCAGGACTTGACAATTATAACAGATGATGCCGATTCTTTGGGCATGTCTACCTATGGCATACGCCTTGCAGCCTGTACCGATTATAATATTGTGCGTTGTCACGTTCGTGCAGGTGCAGCAGGTGCCGGTCTGCCTGGCAGTTCAGGCTTATCCGGTCAGGATGGCCTTGGTGGTTCTGATGGTATAGCAGGAACGGTAGGCGGTTCGTTTATTGCAGTCGGAGGAAGCGGCGGCGATGCCGGTGGTGTTTCAGGTCTAGGTTTTGGTGGGCCTGGAGGATCTTCTACTGTAGGTCAGGGTGGTGACTCAGCTGTAGTTGCCTCCTCTGATGGCGGTGGTGGAGGTGGAGGTGGTTCAGGTAGAACTCATCTTCCTGTAGTTACTCCCGCCTTTGCAGGCGGCGGGGCCGGTTCAGGCGGTTTACCTCCAGGTGTTGGCGGTGTACCTGCCGGTTCAGTTACAACATCTCCTTGTGGTGGTGGTGATGGCGGCGGTGGAGCAGCAGGAGCAGCCGGTAATAACAATGGAGTTAATGGAACTATAGGTATATCAGGTACAAATGGTGCTAATGCAGGAATCGGTGCAGCAGGTTTGACTTGTGCATTCTTCACACCTGGTGCTCAGTCTGATAATGGTCAGGATGGTATAGGTGGCACTGGTGGATGCGGTGGTGGCGGAGCTAGTGCAGCGTCCCCCAATAATGGCGGCGGCGGCGGTGGCGGCGGCGGCGGCGGTTCCGGTGGTTTCGGCGGTTCCGGCGGTACCGGCGGTGGTGGATCATTTGGTATCTACGTATATGATAATGGTGCAAATGGTATCATTAATGACTGTAATGTAGCTGCAGGTGCAGCAGGGATAGGCGGTATAGGCGGTAACGGGGGAATCGCAGGTGTAGGTGGATTCGGAGGACAAGGTGGTCTATCCGGAGGTAATGTTAGTCGCGGAGGTAATGGTGGTAATGGTGGTAATGGCGGTAATGGCGGTGCAGGTGGCACTGGTTCTGTCGGTCTAACACAGGCACTAATTTTCGCAACATGTGATCCTGGTGTACCACTTGTAACTTCTGATATTATCTTCAATCTTGCAACGCAGCCTGTAATTCAAGTTGAAAATGTAAACTGTACCAATGCTCCTGTATTCTTTACAGCAATGACTTTGCCTATAGGAAATCCTGGCGCAGGTTTAGGCGTAGCTAACTGGGATTTTAGTCTATTCAATACTTTCTCTAATCCACCAACTAGTATCAATAATCCTGATACGACTAAATATGACAGTCTCGGTCGTTATACCCTGTCTCAAGGTGCAAATGTTTATACAGACTTCCATAATATAGCTTTCAATAAAGCTTTCAAGCCTACTATTACAAGTGCGGCTAATACAATTGGCTTAGATACCTTCCAAATTTGCGTTGGCGATTTTGCCAATTTCTGCAGTGACCGTTATGCTGACTCTATAATTTGGAACTTCAATGGAGCCATTCCTAATCCCAGCGATGTTCAATGTGTCGGTAACCAGCAATTTAATGTTGCGGGCTGTTATATGATAACACTCATGTTAGTAACGGATTGTTGCGGTGACTCACCAACTGATACAGCTTACCTTGTTGTTGACCCTAAACCTGTTGTTACCGCTGTAGTGCCTTCTCAGGACATCTGTGAAGGGCAATCAGTTATATTGACAGTTAACGGACTTACAGCAGCAGACACTGTCATATGGTCTCCGACTAATAATCTTACCATACTATCATCATCAACAGCATCTGTCTCCCCATCTGATAGTACTTTATACATTGCAACAGTTTATTCAAAAGTATTATGTACTGGCACACTTCGTTATACTTGTCCGGTTTCAGTATCATTTGATGTTAATGTTTATCCACCAATAATTCCCGGACTCTCATCAACAGACGTAATTTGTACAAATAATGGTTCTGCATCTGTTAATCCAACAGGTGGATCAGGTAACTATACCTTCAACTGGGATAATGGCTCAATTGGTAGCGGTGCATCACATACAATTAATGGCCTCGTTTCAGGTGTATATTGTGTAACGATTACTGACAATTTAAGGGGATGTGACACAACTGCATGTATATTTGTCAATCCTGCACCTTCAGTAATTTCCGCATCTGTTGACTCTTCAAGTAATATAACTTGTTTTGGCAATAATAACGGATTTATTCGTGTATCTGCTACTGGTGGTACTGCTCCATACACCTTCAATTGGGGTGGTGGTATAACGGGCAATACACGCTCTAATCTTCCTCCAGGTAATTATTGCGTAACTGCAACCGATTTTATTGGTTGTCAGTCAATCATCTGTACTGACATATTGGAGCCTGATTTGGTTACCATCAACCTTATAAACATGGATACAGCTCTATGTGAATATACCACAGATGGTCTTATTGAATTGGAAGGTAATGGCGGTACTGGTCAAATAACCTATATATGGAATAATGCAGCCTCTACTCAGACTACAGGTTTAGTAACGGGCCTTCCAGGAGGATTTACCTATTCAGTAACTGCCTCGGATGCAAATGGTTGCTCAATTTCAAGTTCTTTTGCACTGCCAATTTTATTTCCTGTAACACCTTTTGCAGTTCAAAATGCACAAATTAGTTGTTTTGGTAATTCTACTGCTGTTATTAGCGCCGGAGCTTCTAATGAAATTGGAGCATATAATGTACAAATAAGTGGCCCTGTTACTGCAAGTGGTACACAGAGTGCCGGTGCATTAGCACCTCCTGTTACTTTCTCCAACTTACCTGCAGGAACATATAGCGTTACAGTAACAGATAACAATGCGGGTTGTTTTGATACTACAAGTATAGTTATTTCTCAACCCACTCAATTGACAGCATCTACTGTTGTTAATAATAATGTTTCATGTTTTGGTTTTAATAATGCATCAGCTACTGTTTCAGCTTCAGGCGCAACTTCCCCATATACTTTTTTATGGAGTAATGGAGAAGCAACAGCAACAGCTACCTTATTATCAGCAGGAACAGCTACAGTTACTGTAACAGATGCATTAGGTTGCTCAATTACAAGAACGGCAATTATTACACAACCAACGGCAGCCCATACAACGACAGCGAGCGTTACATCAAACTTTAACGGATCACAAATCAGTTGCTTTGGCTCATCAGACGGAGCAGTAACATCAACCCCGGTAGGTGGAGTAAGCCCATACAGTTTTGTATGGTCAACAGGTGCTACA
>CAINVS010000369.1 GCA_903854205.1 uncultured Bacteroidota bacterium
GCAGCAATATAAAACAAATGACTTCCTTTTAATAACCATTTATTTCTATCGTCTGCAGATTCCAAAGGACTAATAAGCCACAAAACCAAATTGCAGACAATGCTGACCATTAAAACTATGAATAGAAACTTTAAAATAAAAAATGCAAGAATCGCCAAAATTACTGCTAATTGTATTATTGCAGAAACAAGAAAGTTGATATCTTTCAACCAAATTGCATTTTCATTGAAGCGTTTTTTTGTAAACTCAGCAAATTTTGATTTTACTCCAATCCTGAATAAAAATATTGCTAATACAGAGAAAATTAACCCATATAAATACATGGGCTTCCAAACGAAATTAAATTCAATTTTATCAACCGGAAACTGTTCTAAATATTTATAAATGACATAAACAGCCCAAGAGATTGCCCCAAGAATATTAAAAACAACCCCTGCCCAATAGCTAATTTTATTTAAGCGATATATACCTGAAGTAAAAAGTAAAGTGATGAATAAAACAGGAATTCCAATGATCTGTATGCTGAAAAAAGTACTTAATATTGCTGCCTGAAAAGCAGTTGTCAGTGCCCAAAAGTCGGCCCAACGCAGTTTTAATCTAAAATCAACTGCTTTGATCAGTTTAGGACTGTAAAAGCGCAGGATAGATAAGACCAATTTTTCTCCAATTGTTGCAGATGATTGATTGGCTTCCGATGAATGGGCAAAAACAGCACTAAATCCTTGTTCTTTAATGTCTTTAGCAGACGAAGCAATATTTAATTTTTTTGATGGCAGTTCGTTTTTATTGAATCCCCTCTTATCTGGCCGATAATTTTCTAAAGCTGATTCCGGAACATAGAGTTCTTTTTGCAAATTACGGTCGAGCAGCGTTTTCTGAAAATTAGGAGAGATATTATACTTCCGATTTGGAACCCCAATAGGCAGTTTTTCCAAATCCTTTTCTGCTCTTTTATCCAATATTCGCCAAAGCTGCCATAGCAGAAAGCCGACGATTGTTAGAATTATACCAAGGAAGATATATTTTAGATAGGCACTAAACGGAGTCGATTTTGCTTTTTCCTTAGGTATTATTTCCTGTTTGTTTTCCGATTTTTTCTTTGACTCAGGCAAAGTTTTTACACCCGTTTCCGGATCTGTTTCCTGAATATTATTTTTGACAATCTCCTGCTTTTTTTCGGCAATTTGAAGGCTGTCATTTTTGCTTTCAACCGTTTTTTCTTTGTGCAGTTCAATTTTTTGCGGCAAATAATGAGAAGGACGAAAATAGGAGAGACCTATCGTCAGAAAATAGAGGCCAACAAGGGCAATGAAAAACAGCAGATTGTTAGCTGTCCGCATAATGCTATAGTATTGAGCACCCCAAAGTTATATATCAGTCAGTTATCTATTATTGGAACTTGTTTTGCCAAAGGCTACTACCTGATCATAACGGGCGCCATATTTTCTGTAATAGACAAAAAACAAGTAGTCATTTTCTGCTTCAAAAGTACTTCCCTCCAGAATTTGCTCATCAATTTTTCCGCTGTCAGGATCTACGGCTGCATAATAATAATCATAAAATCCATTTTTTAATAAAAAAGTGGCCTCATAAATTTCTTTTTCAGGGTTATAGGTCATTTTGTATTTAGGATATGGCCTAAAATCTGAAAAGCCGCCTATAACATAGACATCATGTTTGGGTTGCTTTGTTGTCTTCAGGTGGAAGGTCAACAACCCGTATTCTGCTCTTTCACTTGCGGCAGGATTGTCGTGAGTGGCAATAATAAATTTACCATTTAAATCATGTGTGAACAGATAAGCAGAATGTGTGCGTGGAACATCAAAAAACAGATTGAGCTTGAATGCATCTTTCAGCTGTTCCAATGTCTCCACCTGTGGTCCTCGGTGTCTAAAGCTACGGATGTCAAGCGGTCTGAATTCCTTATAACCGGGGAACATTATCTGCCCCTGAAGATCATATAATATGGCTTCTTCCTGAATAAAAGTAGGTTTGATATTGTTGACGGCATTATCCCATCGGCCATTCTGTAAAACAGATACTTTAATGTCTGTTGCAGGAGAAGGAATATTCATGCCGGCATGTTCCACGCGAAGGCTCATTTCCTGATGGGTTCTGGAATTTGGCGGAACAGCTGAGCGACGTACCGTAGGTACTGCTTTCATTTGGGGTTGATAAACAATAAAGCGTCTTGTGAGTACCAAATCATCTTCATCGTCATTCAAGTATATCTTCAGGAGGTAATTTCCTGTAAGTTTAAATTTTACATCCTCATTTGGAATGCGCACAAAATAATGCGTATAATCCAAACGGGTATTGAAAGATGAGCTGCTTTCGTAAAAACGGTTTTCCTGAAATCCATCGATATAATCTATTGCAGAAATATCCTCAGAAGCTGTCCAATCGTAATTACAGTGTACTATTTTATAAAAATAATTTTTGTTGTCAGCCTCCAGGTCATCAAATTCCAAAATAAGTTGTCGAGCACTGCCCAGTTCCAAAATTGGATAATCAATTTCAGAATCTTCAGGATAAAATCGAACACTGCTCAATGACTCACTGTAATTGTAGTCGTAATTTTTTGCAGCGCTGGGAACATAGCTCTCCCTTTGGGCAAAAACTGCAGATGAAACAAATAAAAGAAATAATACAAAAGATTTGTTAAATGGAGCACATGAAACCATGTTGATCAGTTTTTATGTAATTTATCGTCCTTGTCTTTTAAAAATTCAGCAACATTTCTAATTAGAACAGATATTCCCATAAGCGAAAAGTAGGCCATAATTAAAACAATAAATATTGTTCTATTTACAGCTCCATCTGCAAAAATAGATTTACCTGACAACGCGTAAGCAAGTAAAGCAAGAGAAACAATGAGTCCCATGAAGGAATACAGCGAAAACTGAATGTATTTAAAATGATTTTCTGCAAAGATTCCAATTGCATTGTTAAATACCAAAAACAAAATACTGAATGCACCTGAAACTAACCAAGGAAAAGTTTCATCGCCAATAATGATTCCCGCTAGCATCATTAAAAAGGAAATAATCAGTACACCAATTGCCTGAACTGGGGGAGTAGGTATTTTCGTTTTAAAATTTGAAGATTTAATAAACCAATTATCGGTATTCATGGCAGATATTTTTAAGC
>CAINVS010000370.1 GCA_903854205.1 uncultured Bacteroidota bacterium
CTTTAGACATAGTGCCAACCCAAGGAGCATAAACACTGTCACCAACTTTGAAGTTGCCTTTGAGCGGAATAGCTATACAATCAGATTTTTTAACGGCTGTAAATTCAACAAAAATAGTACCCATAACCATGTCGCCTTCAGTTTTGAAAACGTTCATGTATTTCCAAGCGCCGTCTTTTTTAATTGCACAGCTGGTACCCGGATCGTAATCTTTAGAAATTACCATGAATTCGTTTTCTTTCAAAGTATATTCATACTGGCCGATACCTGTTTTTTTGTCTTCTGCTTTAGCAGGATTATCCCATGAAAGTCCGATAAATGTTACTTTCGGTGCTTTTGGATCAATCTCAGTTCCGGCAAAATGAAGCAGCTTTCACATGTAAACGATGAAATTTATGAAAAAATTAAACTCTGCAAAACTGAAAAACGCAGGGTAAAAACCACTGACAGTTTAAACATGCAGGTTTGGGTAGTTTATCCGCCAGATTTTGACCCTGCAAAAAAATATCCGACCTTATTATATTGTCAGGGCGGCCCGCAATCGGCACTCACACAGTTTTATTCTTTCCGTTGGAATCTTCAGCTGATGGCTTCTCAGGGTTATATTGTTGTTGCGCCAAATCGCCGCGGTATGCCCGGATTCGGAGTAAAATGGAATGAAGATATCAGCACCGATTGGGGCGGTCAATGTATGAATGACTACCTCTCTGCAATTGATGATGTTTCTAAAGAATCATATGTCGATAAAAATCGTCTGGGTTGTGTAGGTGCCAGTTTTGGCGGTTATTCTGCCTTTTATCTTGCCGGAAAACATGAGGGACGCTTCAAATCCTTTATTGCCCACTGTGGTATTTTTAATTTCCAAAGTATGTACGGTACTACTGAAGAAGTATTTTTCAGTAATTGGGATATGGGCGGACCCTATTGGGAAAAAGATAATGCCAAAGCCCAAAAAACATATACCAATTTTAATCCTATCAATTTTGTAGATAAATGGAATACACCAATTTTTATCATACATGGCGGCAAGGACTATCGGGTACCATATTCACAGGGTATGGAGGCTTTTCAGGCCGCACAATTGCGTGGAATTAAAAGCCGATTTCTTTATCTGCCCGACGAAAATCACTGGGTAATGAATGCGCAAAATGCCATGGTTTGGCAGAAAGAATATTTTCGCTGGTTGGCCGAAACATTGAAATAAAACCACAAATGCCCATGTTTACAGATTTGACAACTTTTAAAAAGTTGTCAAATCTTTTTTGCGCGCGATTTTTGGTTTTATTGTCAATCACCCTGGTTATTTTCCAACGAAAATCGGTATTGTCTTATTTCCTGAAAAACATCCTGATGTGTTTTGTGGAAATTTTCTTTCCCCCAAAGAAATCCAATACAGCATTTTTATTAAGTATTGTTTTACCGCCTTTTGACATTTTGTTGTAAGAACTGAAATACCATTCCCTGAAATCATCAGTTAGTCCATGCATTTGTGGATTGCCGTGAATGTAGTGTATTAGTTTTTTGAAATAGTAATCATTATCAACAAAAGACCTTTTGAAAGGTGTCTGAAAAAGAGTGCCGGTTCTGTTTTGCTGTTTATTGAAGGCCATTGAATATGATTGAAAAAATTTTCTGAATTGATGACTCACAATATCATGTGTAGTTTTTGTAATGTCAATTCGTTCCGTATCTCTAAATTTAGCCAAATTTTTTATGCCAATCAGCAAATGAAAATGATTACCTAAAAGGCAATAGGAATAGGTTTCCAAAACTGGATCGAGGTATTTTTCATACTGCTTTAGAAAAAAATCGTAGTTGCCTTCGTTGCAGTAAAGTGGTTTTCTGTCAACACTTCTATTATAAATGTGATAGTTGCGACCTTCTTCAAATTGAGTGTAATAATGTTCTGTAATTGCCACCTTGTTAATTATTTTTTGAAATGATACAATTGAATTCGCTGCAAAATTATTCTCAGATTTACAGAAAAACAATTTTTCTTTTTTCAATTATATTCAGACCAAACGCGTACATACATACATGTCTAAACACACCCACGCGAACATGCACAAGATTTGACAACTTTTAAAAAGTTGTCAAATCTATGGGCATGCGCAGGGCAGATTCAAAAAAAGCGGCTATCTTTGCCGATGATTATTAAAAACAGAGAAATGGACATCAGCAGCATATTTTTATTTCAAGATACAGGATCACTCATAATGAGTGCCCCGCTTACCCTTGCTTTCATCGTCATTACTGGTATTACTTCCTATCAGGCATTCAATAATCAGGATCTCTATCTGAAACTGATATTCAATCCTTATACCATCCAAAAACGAAAGGAATGGTACCGCTTTTGGAGTTATGGTTTACTGCATGCAAACTGGTTACACTTGGGTTTGAACCTCTTCGTACTGTTCGGATTCGGAATTTCAGTAGAATTGGCCTATAAAGAAGTGTTTGGGCCTTTGGGCAGCATTTATTATCTTCTTCTGTACGGACTTGGATTGGCAGCCTCTTCTTTGTTTGATTATTTCAAACATAAAGATAACTATAACTATAATGCAGTAGGAGCCTCCGGTGCAGTATCAGCCGTGCTTTTTGCAGCAATTCTCTTCAATCCGACACAAATTCTGCTGATTTACGGAATTATTCCAATTCCGGCAGTGATTGGAGGTGCATTATATCTGGGTTATTCTTATTATATGGCCAGAAAAGGAAATGATAATATTGGACACGACGCGCATTTTTGGGGCGCTGTATGGGGCTTTACCTTCACCGCAATTCTCGATTACAGATTGCTCTGGTTGTTTTGGATGCAAATTACAACTCCGGGAATGTGGGGATGGTGACCTAATTAGTCCTTGAAAATATAATTTAATTCAATTACCAATTCCGGAAAAATAGTTGATTTTATATTATCATCCACAGTATATAATCTGGATCCGATATATTTTGCTTCCTCGTTCAGGCTGTATATAATAACTGATTTTTCGACAGGAAAAACAATCCAATATTCTCTTACTCCACTTTCTTCATAGACATTAAACTTGTCCTTCATCTCTTTTTTGGAATTGCCCGGCGAAAGAATCTCTATGATTAGATCCGGAGCACCAATACAACCTCTTTCATCTAATTTTTCATTGTCACAAATAACACATAAATCAGGTTGTACGACTGTGATGATTAACTCGTCAGCACTTTCCCCTTTTTTCCTGGGAAGACGAACATCAAAAGGGGCAGAATATAAATTACAAGGATTTTCTATGAAATAATTACCAAAAATCAAATATAATCTTCCGGAAATTTCCTGATGATTGCGATTTGGAGCAGGAGCCATTTTAAATATTATTCCTTTGATGATTTCAACAGTTTCATCAAAAGACCATTTAAGATAATCAGCATAGCTGTATCTTTTTTCCATATCTAAATTGAATTTTTCCATATTCAGTTTTTATTAAATGCAAATTTATAAATAAAAGCCTACGTAAGATAAACAAAAGTTATCATTTGGTAGAGCTATTAATAACTGAAATTGCCAAAAATACCCATCCAATTATAAAAAATACCCCACCAATAGGAGTTATAGGTCCGAGAATTGAAGCAATGGAAGATAAGCCGGCAATATCTCTAATCGCCAATAAATAAAGAGACCCTGAAAAAAACAGGGTGCCAATAATAAAACAAAGCGCAGCATAGCCCAGAAATTTGCTATTTATATTCAACTTGCCTAAAATCCCGCAGGCGAGCAGTGCAGGAACATGATAAAATTGATATGAAACACCAACTTTGAAAATTTCCAGGTGTTTTTCATCTAAATTCTCTTTTAGAAAATGTGCAGCAAAAGCACCCAAAATGACTGCAATAGCGCCGAGAATGGCAGCCGTAAAAAGAATTTGATTAGGTTTCATATTTAGTTTTTTTTAATAATTAATTTATCTTCCAATCTTCCATTTTTGTCTTGACGGTGTCAAGCAGACTGTTTCTGACTGAAATTGTTAACAATATATCAATGTCACTGTATTCGGTTTTAATTACCGAAATTCCCTGCCCTTTTAAAAACTGCATGACATCGCTGAGCAGGGTATAGGCAAACCTCATTTCTAAAGTTGATTCTACGATTTTCTCTTCAATTTCTGCGATTTGAATGGCTTCTTTTGCCGATTCTTTATAAGCAGCTATCAATCCGGAAGTACCCAATTTTGTGCCGCCATAGTAGCGTACAACAACAATCAGCACATTTGTCAATCCAAAGCTGTCAATCTGACCCAAAATTGGCCTGCCTGCTGTTCCCGAAGGCTCTCCGTCATCATTCGCCCTATATTTTTTCCCTTCGGTGCCCAAACGGTAGGCATAACAATGATGGGTTGCTTTGAAATGCTCTTTTCTCAAAATTTCAACCTGTTCTTTTACTGCTTCTTCCGACTGAACAAAGTAAGCATAGGCGATAAACCTGCTGCCTTTTTCTTTTGTTTCGGCGATAGTTGTAGCGGCAATTGTGAGATAGGTATCCATCTTTACTAATTTGAAAATGACCTGAGAAAAATAGCTTCCTTGTTATCAATCTTCATTTTCCAATATAATCGGTTCTGTAAATGGCATAGGCAGACTGTCTTTCAGAGTGTCAAATAACTTTCTGACAGCAGCTTCCCCTTTTTCTCCGAGATCTATACTGTATTGATTGACATAAAGCTGAATGTGTTTTTGCATGACATCAAATTCCATTTCCTGCGCATGTGCACATACATAATCCCTGGAAGCATTGGGGTGAGCAAAGGCATATTCCACACTTCTTCTTATAATACGATTTATTTTTTGAATTAATTCTTTATTGAAATGACGTCTGCCAACGATGCCGCCCAATGGAATCGGCAAGCCTGTAGTCTGTTCCCAATATTCGCCCAAATCCATGACTTTTATCATTCCACGTTCATGATAGGTAAAACGGTTTTCATGGATAATAACCCCCAAATCAACATTTCCGTTAAGTACGGCAGCTTCAATATCCGAAAATAGCATTTCCACTCTGTTCTTAGCTTCCGGAAAGGCAAAACTCAACAGAAAATTAGCTGTAGTATAACGGCCGGGGATGGCAATTTTTAGTCTATTGATTTCTTCTTGATTGAATGCTCTGTAAGAGACCAGTAAAGGGCCACAATTGTTTCCCAAAGCAGAACCGCTTCGTAAAAGTATATATTTATCGGTTAGATGCGTATAAGCGTGGTAACTGAGTTTTGTGACATCCAATTCTCCGGAAAATGCTTTTCGATTCAATTCCTCCACATCGGCCAAAATTACTTCAAATTCAAGGCCCTCCGTATCGATTTTTCCATGCACCATCGCATCGAAAATAAAAGTATCATTGGGGCAGGGCGAATATCCGAGACTCAGTTTCATATTTTCAGTTTTGTATTGCAAATAAATGAATTACATAGAATTTTGAAGTTAAACTTCACCTTTTGCTTTTCGATATTTTTTATAAGCTTTAATACCCAGTGTTAACAAAATTCCAAACAAAATGATGGCTATAAAGGCATAAATAAAGTCGAGTCTGCTTTTGAAAACAGCCAAAAGCACAATAGCCAAGAGCAGTACAGTTGCAATTTCATTGTAAAAACGCAATTGTGTTGAACTCATAGGAATTGCTCCGGCAGCCAGTTTTTTTATAATTTTACTGTTATAATGGTGGTATCCTGTCAACAAAAATACGAAGCCCATTTTCCAGTGCA
>CAINVS010000371.1 GCA_903854205.1 uncultured Bacteroidota bacterium
ATCTTCAAATTTTCAAATCTCCAAATTAATTTAGGCTTCCTCCATAAACGGATATTTATAATCCGTTGGCGGCACAAAATTTTCTTTGATAGCTCTTGGAGATACCCAACGGATCAGATTCAGGTAAGAACCTGCTTTGTCATTGGTACCGGAAGCACGACCACCGCCAAAAGGCTGTTGGCCGACAACGGCACCCGTAGGTTTGTCATTGATATAGAAATTACCGGCAGTGTGACGCAGTCTGTGCGCAATTTTTTCGATCATCTGACGGTCTGTAGCGAAGATGGCACCTGTAAGCGCATAAGGAGAAGCCTTATCCAAAGCATCCATCGTTTCCCAGAATTTTTCGTCTTCGAATACGTAAATAGTCATGACAGGGCCGAAAATTTCCTCACACATAGTGATATAATAAGGACTGTCTACGCGAATAACCGTAGGTTCAATGAAATAGCCCTCAGTTTTACTGTGATTGCCGCCGGCTATGATTTCAACTTCAGGATTTCCTTTTGCATTATCGATATAAGCAGCTATGCTGTCGAAAGCTTTTTCGTCAATAACAGCATTGACAAAATTTCTAAAATCTTCTGGATTGCCTATTTTCATATCGGCAATGTCTGCCAACAGATGTTTCTTTACTTCCGGCCAAAGACTTGCAGGGATGTAGGCGCGGGAAGCAGCCGAACATTTTTGTCCCTGATATTCAAAAGCGCCTCTCGAAAGTGCTACAGCTACAGCTTTAGCATTGGCATCGGGATAGGCTACAATGTAGTCTTTGCCACCTGTTTCACCGACAATGCGAGGATAATATTTATGATTTGGCATGTTTTCAGCAATTGTTTTCCACATGCGTTGGAAGGTAGAAGTACTGCCCGTAAAATGCAGTCCGGCAAATTCAGCATGGGAGAAACAAGTATTGCCCACTACAGAACCTTCCGCAAAAACCATATTAATGACACCGTCAGGGAGGCCTGCTTCTTTCATCAGATCCATAATGACTTTGGCGGAATAAACCTGTGTCGTTGCCGGTTTCCACACTATAACATTACCCATTTGAGCGGGTGCAGTACAGAGATTGGCGCAAATAGAAGTAAAATTGAAAGGCGTAATTGCCAAAATAAATCCTTCCAATGCGCGATGCTCCATGCGATTCCAAACCAGCGGCGAGGAAATAGGCTGATCCTGATAGATCTGCTGCATGAAATAGGCATTATAACGGAAAAAGTCGATCAGTTCGCAGGCGGCATCAATCTCAGCCTGATAGGCATTTTTGGACTGACCCAACATAGTGGCTGCATTCAATTTCTGTCGATATGGTCCTGCCAGTAATTCAGCTGCTTTTAAAAATACAGCTGCACGGTGTTCCCAGGAAGTGTTTTCCCAAGCCTCGCGTGCTGAAAGTGCAGCATTGATAGCCATTTCAACATGTTCAGCACTGCCTTTATGGTAATATCCCAAAACATGTTTGAGTTCATGCGGAGGCCGAACGGCAATTTTATTTTCGGTACGGACTTCTTTACCTCCGATAATCATCGGAATGTCCATTTCCATTGCTTTATAAGCAGCCAATTGTGCTTTGAGTGCCGCACGTTCGGGGCTACCTTTTGCATAACTGAGAACAGGTTCATTTTTGGGTTCCGGTACGCGGAAAAATGCGTTTGCCATACGGGTATATTTTATAGTTATGAAGATTATTTCTTGCGCAAAGATAGGTTTTATAATTTGAAAATTTGGCGATTTGAAAATTGATTTTTTGATTTGACAGAGCAGGTTTTGAGAAATTCTAAGCTCCGGAAAACAGTAACTTCATAAAAAAGACATACTTTTATAGTTGTATTCCCGTTATGATGATTACAAAATAAAATATATGAAAAAATTTAATATTATAGTCTTCCTCATGTTTGCAGCTTGGTTGACATTGAGTGCTCAGACCGATAAAACAGCTCCTTACAAAAACAATCCCTCCGGAATATTTTCTTTCGGAATGCGCAGTACAGCCAGTCTATTCAGTAATCATGATTGGTCCAATTTTGGTGTCGGTGCCGGTGGGTCGTTTAGACTTCAGTTCAGTAAATACATCAATACGGAATGGTTTTTCGACTATTTGAATTCTGATATTGAAAAATTGGCTCATCGCAATGATTATCATATCGGTTGGTCGGTTATGTTTTATCCCTTGGCGGGGAATGACGACTTTTCCAAGGTTGTGAAACCCTTTATTTTGGCCGGACATTGCTTCGATTATACCCGAGTTTCTGAAAACGCCAATCCGGCAAACATGAAACAGCGTTGGAGCGGTGCCATTCAGGCCGGATTAGGAACTCATTTTAATCTCACACCTCGTTTTGATGTTTCATTGTTAGGACAATATATGATACATTTGGGTACTGATATTCACGCACATGTATTTAGTCATACTGTAGTTGTAGAGCAGCACAAAGCCGCTTCATTGGAAGGTCATATACTGCTCACTTTGGGTGTTCATTATAAAATTGTGGACTGTTGGTAGGTTAGAAATAGTAGCCAGAGACCGGAGTTACAGTTACCGGGAGTTAAAACAGAAGAAGAAAACAGGAGTAGCAACAAATTAAATCAAGCAATATGAAAATTGTAACTGTTTATATAAAAATTGGGATATTGCTCTTTTTGTCGATCTATGCCGAGGCACAGGAAGATAGACTGACAAAAAAGGACGGCCTGCTTCGGGCGACTGGGGCAATAGAACCAGGCTATCTGTTTAAACAGAACTTGCTGACAACCTATGTAAGCGGTTTGTTGGAATATCAGCTTCAGGAGCGGGTTTCTGTCCGTGGTGATTTTGCTGTATATATCAATATGCAGGAAAATGCTTATTTATTGGATAATCATGGACTTTACTTTGGTGCAGCCTATCATTTTACAGATAAAGCCATTGTGGATCCCTATTTGGGCTTTCAACCAGGTGTGCAGCTAACTCGTGTGAGATATTGGAATGATACGGATTTAGCGTTTTATCAATCAAAATTTAAGTTGGTGCCTGTTGCAACACTAATAGGCGGTGTCAATTTCTATGTGAGCCGTTTCTTTAATTTCTATGTGGCTACAAGGGGCGTATTTGGTAAGTTTTCGGGTGGAGGTGCTCCTGCTTCAGTTCCTTTGGGCGAATGGAGAATTACTTTTGGATTGGGTTTTAATATTGGTTTGAAGAAATAAAGTATTTTTAACCCATAACTCTTATAAAAATACGTAGTTTTTTAAAAAAATCTAGCAAATATAGTGTTTGTTAGATTTTTTTGTTGTATATTTAGGCGACCTAATTAGGTTATTTAATAACAATTAAACCTTCTGCCTATGTTTCCGGAATGGGTGTTAAAATTCAGAGAGCCAAAGACTGAG
>CAINVS010000372.1 GCA_903854205.1 uncultured Bacteroidota bacterium
CCATCACCCCGAAATTGATCTTGAACTGACGGGAAGATTTTTGAAAGCCACCACCAAAGTTTATATCGACTCACAATTAAAACCGGTAAGCAAAATTTCAAAGAAAGAAATTGTTTATAATCCAGATGGTTCTCTAAAAGAGGAGCGTACTGTAAAAGAATTATTGGGAAATATTTTATCTGAACATCCGGTAAAGCCTACCGGCAAATTGTTTCCTAAAAAAGAGATGAGCAGAAAACTTGTCTTCGCAAAAAAATACCAAATCAGCCATGTGAATGGACTCACATTTGACTTTTTATTCGATATGGCTAAATCATTACATGAAAAAGAATCCTTGATGATGCTCGGAGCAGGGGAGAAAGGAAATGAGCCACTGGTTTTCCAAGATGGTGGTAAATCGTATAGGGCTTTTTTGGAGGGTAGGGTTAAAGGGGGGAGTTATTTACTTTTATTGCATTTGTCTAATTTGGAGTTGAGGGGAGTTTGAGGAAATTCACAAATCATTTTATTAACTTAATTGAGTGCTTAAATTTTTTGATTGATGACATTGAAAACAAAAATTACATTTCAACAAATTTTAGAAGCGGTCAAAACATTAACGCCTTCTCAAAAAAAGCGATTAATAATTGTTATTAATTCTTCATTAAAAACCCAAAAGCAAAAATCTGATTTTACCAGTTTTTTGCTTTCAGGTCCTGTATTTTCAAAAAGGCAAATTGAAGTAATAACACAAAACAGAAAAAGTTTAAAATCAGTGGCGGACTACTACCTGTTAAACCCAATCACCTCCCTCATACTCTTCTTCTCTAACATCAATTCCTGTTCTGCCAATTGCATTAAATAGGCTTCGTTAATTTTAATCTTTTCATCCAGTAAAGTATCAACCGCTACTTTTTTACGTATGTTTTCTATCTGGCCACCGCTTAAAGTTATTTTGGAGCAGATGCTTTTCAATACCGAAGTTTTAACCTCAGGAAATTTAGTTTTCCAAATTTGAGCAACAGTTAGTGGTCCCGGTTTGTCGAAACGAATTTTGTATAAAAATCTTCTATCAAATGCTTTATCAATATTGTCGACAAGATTGGTGGTGGCTATGAAAATACCTTCGAAGTTTTCCAACTCTTCCAACAAGATATTCTGCATGGTGTTCATCTCTTGATCTCCACGGTCGGTAACATTATGACGCTTACCGATAATCGCATCGGCTTCATTGAATAATAGTATAGGCGTCTGGTCGAATTCTTTTACCGCCTTACGATATTCATCAAATAAAGCCTTTACGTTTTTAGCAGTATCACCTACCCATTTGCTTTTGATTTTACTGGCATCTGCTAGCATTACAAATCGATTGCTGTTTTTGCCCAATTGCATTACTGTTTCTGTTTTGCCGGTTCCAGGATGGCCGTATAACAAAACACTGATACCTTTTTTCATGCCCTGACTTTGCAAGCGTTCAGTGAGATTTGAAAAATTATTCTGACTGATCATATTGTGCAATTTGTTCACCATCTGCTGTTCATTTTTGTCGAATATTAGCTTCTTTTCAACGATACCTGTTGGCTCAATTTGCTTAAGTATACCTTCTGTTAATTTGTTTTTTACAACTGCATTTTTATCAAAAGCATGAACTGCTTTTTCTGAAAGAAAATAACTTACACCACCAAAGAAATCATTACTTACAGATTCTTTCAATAATCCGGTTGTCAATAAGAAGTTATTTCCCGACTTGTAAGAATTTCTCAACTGGTATTGTTCTTCTTTTGAAGGCGCCAATTCACGAATAATAGTATCGTAGTCGCAACTCTCATTTCCTAAATAATGTTGCAGACAAATGAACATAAAATGAGTGGCGTCTTCAGGTTGCATATTCATATTGATGATGAATTCAGCCAATTCGATTTTGGGATTGCTATTGATTAAATCGGCAGTCCATTGAATGAATTGTTTGTAAGTAATACGATGGCTGCTTCTATCGGCTATTTTACTTTGAAAACGAGTGATCAACTGAAATGATGTTTTTATTTCAGGTGAGTCAAAGTTTTCCATCTTGCCAGACAATACTGATCTGATAAGCTTTATGGTCAACTGGTAATCTGTCAAAGGATATAATTTGGGGTCTTTCTTGGGAGCCATCCAATCACGGGCTACTATTGGTGCCAATATTTCGTTCAACATCAATGCATTGGAAGTCCTCAAATCTAAATAAGTCAACAATTCTTTGATAGAACAATTGTTGTTTTCAAACTGTGATTGAATCAACAAGGCTGTTATCACGGTTTGTTCATCAGTAGCATTAAAGAAATTGGATAATAACTCAATTTCATTTTTACAAGTTTCTAATTGTTCGGCTTTAAGACAAGATTCTTTTGCAGAATCATAAATCTTTTCAATAGCATCAAGAACTGGGTTTTGAGAAGGTGTGAATTCGAACATGTTGAAAATATTTAAAAGTGGATAAAAAAGTGGAGGGCAAACATAGAATCCGCCATTGTATTCTTTTTACAATTTGAAAAATAAATGATAAAAATTCGTTAATACATCCGTCTAACTAGCGCAGAACTTAAGGTTTTTGCTGGTTATAAAAAGAAAATTTCCCTTTGTAAATACATTACAAAACCAGATTTTATCATTGTATAAATTATTTTATTAAATGAAAAAAGACATCATAAATGCTCTTCCTCTGGTTCAGAAATATTTCGGGTTCAAAAAACGTGAGTCAGTTATAGATACACTTGAAACAGATAGCGTGGCTTCCATTTCAAATGATGTTTCTGAAAATGAATTTTTAATTTATCTGGATTTTCAGCGGCCGTCAATATTAGTTCGGTTAAAAGGAGGCGAGAGATTATCTTCACGAGTGGCACAACTCCCTCCCATAAAAAAAGTATTACTGCAATTGCCGGAATTGAATTTCGATGCCATCTTATTCACTCTTACACTATATAGTACAGTTTCAAATCGTAATCCACTTGAGATTATCTCTAATTCAAAAACGTTTAAATCAATTCCCTTAATTGACGATATTCTAAAACCTACCAATGGTTATATATTATATGCACATCAGTTTGAGCAGATTTATTCAAGAATACCCTCTGATTCAGAAATTGAAATTGTCGCACTAAGAAAGGATTGGAATAAGAAAAAACCGGAAGCGATTGAATTGGTAAAGCAAACAAAAATTACACCTGAAATAAGTTTTTATGATTTACTTCTAGATAGAACAATCGAAGAAAATCATTTTGTTTGGAATGCGAATTTTAAAGGGGCTAAAATTTTATGGAATAATCTAATTAAAAATTCAAAATTTAAAAGTGAAAAAATAAAAAATAAACATTTTTGATTTTTAAATTTTGATTTTTGACTTATACAATTAAAATGAAAACAATAAAAGATGCAATCTGGGGTTTCGTAGTTGGTGATGCGCTTGGCGTTCCCTATGAATTTTCTACACGAAATATGATGAAAGAAAATCCTGCTGCTGACATGGTTGGATATGGAACTTACAACCAGCCGCCCGGAACCTGGAGTGATGATACTTCAATGTTATTATGTGTCTTAGAAAATATCATAAACGATGGGAACATTCATACTTTATCGGATTTGTTTTTGAAATGGTTTCGCGATGATTATATGACGCCGCATGGTGAGTTGTTTGATATTGGTATTACTACAAGTGCCGCATTGCAGAGAGTATTAATAGGGGTGAAGCCTTCATTGGCAGGTGGTGATGATGAGAATTCAGCCGGTAATGGCAGTCTGATGAGATCCTTACCTTATGCATTTGTGGAAGATATCAATAAATCTGTTTTCAATATGAACAGGGAAAACCGAATTACGCATCGAAATAGTAAATGCTCGTTGTGTTGTATGTTTTATGTGAAGATGATGCGCTCGCTGCTCGAAGGAAATGATAAGTTTGAAGCATTCAAAACGGGAGGTGCTTACTTAAGATTTGGTTGGCGGATAACAGACAGTGATGATGATCACGAAGAAGAATGGCAATGGTTTAAGAAGTTATTCAATCCTGATTTTAGCACATTGCCTGAATCAGAAATCAAATCAACTGGTTATGTATTGAGTACATTAGAAGCTGCCAGCTGGTGTTTTTTAAATACCGATAACTATAAATATGCGGTTTTGAAAGCAGTGAATTTAGGTGGTGATACGGATACAATTGCTGCATTGACGGGCGGTTTGGCCGGCATGTACTATGGTTATGATAATATTCCATTAGAGTGGCGGCAACAAATTGCCAGTCCACATTTAATCAATAATCTTTTAGATAAATTAAATCCCGATGCAAAATACATTCAAAAATTATGAGCCTGCAGGTCCGCTGAGTTATTTATTGATGGATAATGATGGGAACATGCAACTTGGACTTTACAAGAAAATCGGTTTGAATAAATTGGTGTTTATCTTGAAATTCAAGACTGAATATTTTGTTATAAATCCGCCAGAGGAGTTGATGAATGATTTTTTCAGAAATCAAAAGGCTGTGATAGATATGGCTTATCATCCTGATAATATTTATATCACAGATATTGAAAATAATTCCCTCAAACATGAAAAAGCATGGGAGATTTATAATTTTATATTATCACAAATGTCCGGTACATTGGGACAGCAGTTATTTTTTACAACTTACCCGAATTACTATTATTTGTATAGAGAGATGGTGGAGGTTTTTAATAATTGATTAGCTAAACCTTAATAATTATTTAATTTTATAAAAAAAACTATGTCAAAACAGATTCAATATTTGATAGATGAAAATGGACAAAAAACATCTGTTTTGATTCCTATAAAATCGTGGATTAAAATCAATAATGATTATTCTAAAATTAAGAAGAAAATACAAATATTAACTGGAATTAAAGCTGCTCTGTTGGAAGTGAAAACTGCAAATAAGTCCGGTAAAAAATTACAAACACTAAAAAGTCACTTGTAAAATGACACTCCTTTTAACATCCATCGATACATGGACTTCCTAAGGTACCCAAGGAGCTCGGATGCTGGGTTTAACAGTGCTTTTGTATTTTGTTAGAAATAAGTCGCCATTTCTCAGATCTGTCTGGGACATGTTTGTGGTGATTATGGTAATCATTCTTGAAATATGCACGTTAGGCTTACTTCGCGACTGGGCTAAAAAGTTTTTCAAATAGTCATTTTAAAGTTTCAGGTAATTTTCTTTCTCCATTGTAAATACTTTACAATCTCCATTTCTATTTTTGACTCATGATTTTCAATAACACACTCGTCTTCTAGTTTTCATTCTTTAATCAAATTTATTGCTAAACAACTTTAGGGTTGTTTCAGGAAAAGTATGTCTTCGATATACGTAAACTGAAATCGATACAAAGGTGTCGGTGTAGTAAAATAGTTCTTTGACTTATGGATAAAGTTTTCATTCTCAGTGATGAGACTTTATAAATAATTATTTAAACAATTTAAAACTACAATTATGAGTAAAGAAAAAATCCAAAAAATCGACTTGATCAAGTCGTACGATGTAAGTTAAGAATACGTAATCGATTCATCGAAAAGAAGGAGAGAGTTTGTAATGAGATACTGGTTTGATGAAGTTAATTTTCAACATGAAACCAAACCGAGGTTTCAATTTCTACCTAAAGAGTCGGAGTTAAGAAAAAGATGTGAATTGATTTTGAAAACACATTCGCTGGATAACAGAAATGTAAGATTTGAGGAATCGCTGGTATTTGTTTTGTTGGTTGGTAAATAAAAAATCTCCCGGCTTGAAGTTAATGTTCAAGCCGGGAATTTCATTTTGCTTCTTCGATTGCCTCTTTAATAATTTTTTTAGTGCTCACGCGCAAAAAATCAATCCAAAGAAAATTGAGTAAAATATAATAGATCAACATCCAGTTGTCATCTAGGATTTTGTAATTCATAAACCTGAAAAATATATTCAGATAAATCATGCCGCCAAGGAGGTAGAGCATGCTGTTTTGTTTTACGATGTTCATGTAGATGATAATTTAGTTTTGTTAATTAATACCCATTCTCTTCTCTGATCCATCTGTCAACCATTTGAACAAAAAATTCAGTGTTTACCCTTATAAAGTCAACCCAAATGATACTCACCAGTATATAAGCGACCAAAGGAAAATTGTCATGTGAATGACTGTCAATCATAAATCGGGTGATGATATTAATTATGATTAAACCCACTAAAATCATCATCATCCTTCTGTAACGAACTAAATTTCTGATAAACATGGCTTTACAATTTAATGGTGAACAATAGAATTCTGCAATAACCAAACCTAAGAGTTCTCTTTGTAACCTTTTTACAAACAAAAATTATTTTCAAAAAATTAATTATTTCAACCAAACTATTCATCATCGGATAAGTACTATAAAAATTTTTCTATATATTGCCTAGTACTACTCCAAAAATTATCAACCATTATGCCTGTAAATAAAAACGCTGCTTTTCGCTATAGAATCATAGATGGATGCTTGAGAAACTCAATGCGTAAATATCCTACTTTAAAAGATCTTAAAGAAATGATCATGGAAGCCGCCGGCCTTGAATCATTGTCAGATTCGCAAGTCAACAAAGACATCAGAGCGATGAAAGACATGTACAATGCGCCAATAGAAAATCATAAAATTCATGGCGGTTATTACTATACCGAACCTGATTTTTCTATCAATAGTTTTCCTTTGACTCATGATGAAATTCGTGTGTTGGATTTGTCAACTTCAATTCTTAAACAAATTAAATATAGTGGTTATTTTAACCAGTTTGAATCGGTAATTGATAAACTAATTAGCGGTTTCAGGATTTCTCAAATTCCCGGATATGAACAAAGACAAATCATTGAAATTGAACAGCCGATATCTGATACGGGTATACGCTGGATAGAAATGGCATATGAAAGTATCATCAACAAGTTGCCATTGCATATTGACTATAAGAAATTCAACAGCGATGAAATAAAACAACATATTTTCAGCGCGTATATCATTCGTGAGTATCGTAATCGCTGGTACATTACGGGCTATTCTGAACGTTCTGAAGGCATCACCACATTGGCTCTCGACAGGGTTGTGAATATGGAACTAATGAAAGGAGGGTATCATTATTTGGAATTTGATGCTCAAGACTTTTTCAAATATGGATTTGGTGCCACAGTTTACAACGATGCCCAGCCATACAAAGTTGAATTGGTATTTGATAATTCAGTTGCTGGTTACATGCTCACCAAACCATTACATTCAACTCAAAAAGTAATAGCTCACAATGAAAATCTTCATCTTGAAATTGAGTGTTACCTCACTCCGGAATTAGAAGGAACAATATTAAGTTACGCCGAGAAAGTAAAAGTTTTAGCACCGCAAGATCTGATTGACAGAATACAAAAAAGAGCAGAAGAGCTAATCTCTTTGTATAAAAAGTAAAGTCATTCCTAATTTATTAAAATGCGTAAATCAGTATCGCTGTTATTTTTTCTGTGGCTTGCTTTTTCTTCTTTTGCTCAACAGCATAGCTTTATTGATTTTGAAATTCCTGAATTAAAGAAAGGCGAACAGTTGATTCGTCATGCAGGTTTCTCTTTGGTATATAATGAAACTTACGAGCAAGCTTCCTGGGTTGCTTACGAACTCACTGCAGATGAAACTGTAAAGCTTTACGAGCGAACCAATCGCTTTTTTTCTGATCCTAAAATATCAACTGGTTCTGCTGATAATGCAGATTATAAGGGCAGCGGATACGATAAAGGTCACCTTGCACCGGCAGGAGATTTGGAATGGTCTGCAGAATCTTGTGCAGAATCTTTTTATTTCAGCAATATGTCTCCACAAGTGCCAGCATTCAATCGTGGAATCTGGAAGACATTGGAAGAATTTGTAAGAATCAATGCGGTTACTAGCGGTGCTGTATACGTGGTAACAGGTCCTTTATTGCAACCCGGACTACCTGCAATAGGACACAATCAAGTAGCCATTCCTACATATTATTACAAAGTAATTCTTGATTACCGCGATCCGGTAAAAAAAGCAATCGGTTTCATGTTGAAAAACCAAGAATCACACAATAGCATTCAAGTTTATGCCATGAGCATTGATGAGGTGGAAAAAAAAATAGGTATTAATTTTTTTCCATCATTGACTAAAGAGGAAGAAAAATCATTGGAATCTGTTTATGATGTTAAAGCATGGAACTGGGGTCATCAAAAATCTCAATCCTCAACAGCTGTTATTGCAAAAAATAAATCATCTTCAGTGCAATGTTTAGGTACGACAAAAAAAGGAGCGCGTTGCAAAAAAATGACAACTAATGCAAATGGTAGGTGTTATTTGCATCAATGATGTGTTTTTTAAAAATAAAAGATAGATATCTATCCTTTCTCTCAATTTTTATGATTAAATGTTAAATATTTCTGAATCCAGAAATTGCAACATTTTATTGTAAATACGTTACAACGTCACTCCCTATCTTGTTTGTAAACTAACAATTATGAGCAAAATCCTTCTATTTTCGACTTTCATTTTATGTCAATGCTTTACACAAGCGCAAAATGCTGAACCAATAAAAGACAGTTTCATTTTAATCAGCATGCCAACTTATGACATAAATGGAAATTACTATAGTTATCAAAAGAAATACGATCATTTACCAACAAAGCAAGATACTATTGATTTTGAGAAGGAAATGGATGATGCATTCCTACCAATAATGGATAGCGTAGAACGAGAAGCGGCCATGCAACAAAAGCGAATCGAAGAAATGAATCGTGAGTATTACGCGAATCATAAACAAAAACAATATGCACCAATGTATCCTCGTGACGGCAAGCATCTGTTTTCACTGCATTGGATCAGCTGGAAAAAATTTGGCAGCGTCAACATCAAAAAAATAAATCCAAAAAAATATAGTATTAAAGGTTCACAAAAAGATGATAAAGGTAATTACGTGACGATTGATGGATTTTTAATTCCGGTTACAAAAGGCAAATTGAGTTTTACTGGAGAAATCGTAACTAGAACTTCAGGTAATAATAATGGCATCGCTTGTACTAAAAAAGGAACTTATACTTTTTTATGTTCACCCAATCGCAAATACTGGCGATTACAGGAAATGGAAAATTGTGAAGGCGGGAGCTTGGTCGATTATGTAGACATATTTTTCTAATCATATTCTAAATCATTTAATATGCGATACAAACTAATCATTCCAATGATGCTGATTTTTAATTTTTCCTTTGCACAGGATGATTCTTTGAATGTGGAAAAACTGAAGAGATATTACAGTGGGTTTCAAAGCTATTTTTATATTCATGGGTATACAATGGTAGACACACTAGGAAATGTTTTTACCTATTCGGAGTATAATCCTTATTCGATTGAAGATTCAATTAATGCAAAAGATTGGTATGAGGATGCAAAGGATTCCGTTTATAATAAATCTGAAAACACTTATTACGGTTTTGATTTTTTTGAAGATATAAATCCTAATGTTGATGCTGAAATTCCATTATTACCTCGAGTAGGAATTCATTCTTTTTCATTAGACAGAATATCAACAAAAAAGCCAGGGTTTGTAAAAATTAAAAAAATAAATAGCAGTCAATTTCAAATAAATGGAATGCATAATGATGGTCAAGGTAATTATGTTTGTATTGATGGTTTTCTAAAGCCCCTAAAAAAAGGAACGATGAAGTTTACCGGAGACATTACTGTGAGATTGTCTGTCAACAAATGCGATGCTGAGGTGGTGAGAAAAGGCGAGTTCACTTTTTTATGCATCCCTGGAAGAAATTTCTGGCGATTACAAGAAGCAGATTTATGTGAGGAGAGGAGGATTGATTATTTGGATGTTTTCTTTTAGTTGATTTATTCGAAAAGCGTGGTTTTATTTTACCGCTGAGAATGGGAGTGTTTTGAGGTTACGCGGAGATTTTTCGAAAAATAAGGTGTAGAAAAAGTCGACTATTAAATAAATTCATAGGAAAAATATATTATATTTATTTTAGTAGTTTTAGCTCAATTAACTTTTATCTTTTTCAATGTCATATATCTGCCAAAACAACACATGTGCTATCGCCATTTCCAAAGCTGCATTTCCTGTTCCCATGAATTGCCCGGTTTGCCAGCAGCCGCTTATGGAACTGAAAGAAGCTCCTTTGCTTTCTGAAGAAGATGAAAAGTTGATTGCGTCGTTGCCTTATTTGATTGCATATCCGCTCAAACAAACATTGATTGAAAAACATGCTTGGACAAGACTCAATCTCTTTAAAGATACCATTCTGAATTACCTGAAATATTTGGGCTTGTTATCAGCCTCAGAATTTTTCAATAGTGATGTAAAAGATAGAGGCATGGTGTCGTTATTCCACCAAAACCTTACTGAAACAGCATTTGGCAAATGGAATCATTATATCCGAGAGACTTTAAAATTTTTGAAAGAAAAAGAACATCAATTCTATTGCCCTGAGTTGTTGAATTATTATGAGCAAGTAGAATCTGGGAAAAAAGTAAAACAATACAAAGGTGAAATTGAATTCATAGATGCCAATGGAGATGTGCAATTGAAAAAACAAGAAACCACTGCCATTGGAATTCTCATCAATTTTCGCAATCGATATTTAGGACATGGACTTACATTAGATTCTGACTCATCAGAAAAATTATGGAATGAATATTTCCCCATCTTCCGCTCATTACTCGACCAAATGAGTTTTGCTCAACATTACCTAATGTACAAAAAAGAACATGGAGAAACTTATTTGTTGCAATCTGCTGAAATAGTATCTGTAGAAATGTCTAATTCAGCTGATGCCAATATATGGATACAACAAGCATCAGGCAATACTTTGAACATTCTACCTTTCTTCATTGTGCCCGGAGAAGTGGCCATGACCAAAGAAGATAAAGCACAGATTTTTACCTACGAATCTTACACAGGCAAAACCATCAAGTTCTTCAGTCCTGAAGGTATTGAAAAACAAACCTCAGGAAAGATTTTGGAGAAGTTGAATTTACTCTTGCGCGACAAACAAAAAGAAATTCCATTTACGCCTGATACGTTTACCAAAGAAATCTTTCTCAAACGCATTGGGGAAGAAAATAAATTACTGCTCGATACATTAATCAGCGAAAAGAAAATCATACCTGGTGTATACCAGCATCGCGAGCAGATGGAGATTAAATTACGGGAATGGATAGGGGCGAGAGCGAATATCTTTTTTATTGCCGCCGATGCTGGAAGTGGTAAAACAAATTTATTGGTAGAAATACAAAAACAATACACAGAAAGAGGTTATTCCGGTTTGTTGATACGCGCCGGAAGAATGGAGAAAAATACTTTAAAAGAACAGGTGGCTTATTTGCTGAATATCGATGCCAATGAAGGATTAGATAAATATACCGCCATTGCTGGAACTCAGGCCGAACCAACTTTTATTTTGATAGACGGATTGAATGAAGCCAATAATGCCGAAGCCATCTGGCAGGAGATAATAGATTGGAGTAAAATCATCGAACCCGGCAGCATCAAGTTTGTAGTAACTAGTCGTGCCAATACTAAGTCTGATTTGGAGCGCTATAAAACAGACGAAACCGATTTAAATTTTCTCTACGGCGAAAACAAAGACCATGAAAAAGGGTTAGGCGCTTTTGCATTTTGGCTGACGCCTTTGGATATGAACGAAATGAAAGGCGCTTGGGAGAATTATATTGCCAAAGACAAGAGCAGATACAAGCCATTATTTTCTTTTGATGATATTGCCACGTTTGATAGGGCCATCTACAACCAGATCAACAATCCTTTGGTGTTGCGTTTGTTTCTGGAAATATACAATTGTAAAAATTTACCTAAGAAAGGCGGAAATCATTTACACATTTGGCAGGATTGGTTTAAAACATTCAGCCAAGAAGAGCAGATATTTTTAAAACTCTTAGCCGATGAAGTTTGGTTGAAAGGAGAGAATGAATTGTTGCTGGATGATTTATTGAATAATGAAATATTGAAACCTTATCTCTCATCAGATTTGGTAAACTCGCCCTATGCCCGAATGAAAAATATGGGTTGGGTAAGCAGGTATGTGAAGGATATGAATGGATGTTTGGGTTTTACAGTGGAAGGGGCATTGTTGTATTTGTTGGGGGTAAAATTGAAACAGCAAGAACCTAATATAGAGTTGTCCTACATCCAAAATATTTTATCAATAGGTACCAAACTACAGCAATCGGCCATTGAATCATTTTTGTGTGAACAGGCATTGGCAGAAGATTTGGATTTGGTAACTGAGTTGATAGATGCCGGAACTGAACAAATGGATTTGTGTATAAGGCCTTTGTTGTATTTTATGAAAGTTTATGGGGTAGAGGCTACTATTAATAAGGTTTTAGAGGAGCCGACGGAGAATGATTGGAAGGTACTGTATGAATTGGATATTAGTTTGAATGAATTTGAACTCCATTTTTTAAGAATTATTTTTTTGGAAGAGTTAATGAAACATAATAAATATCAATGTAAACATTCATTTTTTATTGGATTAAAGAGTGTTTTGGTTTTGGATGAAAAAAAATCTTCTTATTACAAGATTGCTATAGATAATACAAATAACTTAATTAACAACGATTGTGAACTACTAACTACTTATGGAGATATAGAACTAAAATATAGTAACTACGATTTGGCACTTAAATTTTATTTAGAGGTTCTAGAAATTCAACTAAAAACAATAGGTGATGAAAATACTGAGATAGCTTCTACATATAGTCGCATCGGCTCTATATATAGTGAAAAAAATGAAATTAGTAAAGCACTTGAATTTTATGAAATATCTTTAAATCTAAGATTGAAATCAGTAGAATCAGATAATATAATTTTATCGCCATTATATAATAATATAGCTACAGTATGTGTTAAATCAGGTGACTTTAGTTTGGCTTTAGAATATTTTAATAAAAGTCTCTCTTTACAAATAAAATATTATGGAAGACAACATCCAAATATAGCCCGACTATTTAATAATATAGCAACAGTTAGTTACTATAATGGAAACAATTCGATTGCACTAGAAAATTATAATAATAGTCTTTGCATATATCTTCAATTTTTTGGTGAAACCCATTCTGAAGTATCAACATTATATAATAACATTGGTAATTTGTTTTACGACTCATCTAATTATAATGAAGCCATAACTTATTATAATAAAGGGTTGTCAATTAGGTTACAAACATTAGG
>CAINVS010000373.1 GCA_903854205.1 uncultured Bacteroidota bacterium
ACCTTGACCAGTCTGGAGAAACTGCCTATCTTCGCCTAAGCGGTGAACAGGACAACAGTGGGGAGAGTGAAATATTACACAACCGTTTTAAAAAATCTGTCCAAGAATTAGGGGGTTAGTACAAACACGGATTAAGGAAATAAAGAGCAATATTTCAAGTTATCTTAATCAAATTGAAGCTTATAAATCAAACCTTGAAACATGTATGCGTGAACTTGAAAATCTCGAGATTGGTAAAAATTTGAGAATTTTGCATAAATGTGAAATTGATTTTATCGATAAAACAAAAAAAATAGAAGAATTGCAAAAAAAATTCAGTAAAATTAAAAAACCAACAGACAAATCGGAATTTCAAAAAGACACTTTAATTTTAGAACTTGAAAAAAACATTAAAGAGTTGTGTATTTCAGAAAAGCTTGGTAAGTTTATTAGCAAATTAAAGTCAAATGAACTATCTGTAAACATATTAGAATTACTAGAAGAGGAAATAGCCATTGCCTTGAATAAATCCAAAACGAATCTGTTGGAGAATTTAATTGAATATAATGGTATTGAAATTGCAAATTTTGAAAATTTTCTGATTTCATTAAAGGGCCATTACCTAAAAGATATTTTCAATGTATATATAAACAAGAAAAATTCGCAGGAATATAATTTTTCAAAGGATTTAATTACTCTTTTCAATGAATATAATGTTGAAGGCCAAGAAAGTATGCTAACAAATGATGTTTTCAATAAAGGGTTAACTGAAGTTATAAGTGATTTGGAAAACTACCAATCAAAATTTGATTCAATTGAAAAATGGACTTCACTAAAAATAGCTTTGGAGTTCCAAATTGATGAAATTATCAATCATACTAAAACTGCGAAAAATTTTGCAACAAGATTGGTGGATGAAAGAGTTAAAAAAAGAAGTACACCTAATTTGGATAATTCGTATGAATTATGTAAAAATAATTTGGAAAAGGAAATTAATTTAAAGGGTAATCTTGAAAGTGAATTGATTAAGTTAAAGAATATCCTAGAGCGTTATAATATTCCCAGAACGAAATTGGATAACCTGATTAAAATTGGTGATTACCAAAAAAACTACAATTTAAAGAATATGAAATACTCTGGTAACGAAGACAAAACGATGATTGCTTTAAAGGCTGAAAAAGAAAAATATGAATCAGAAATTAAATCGGTAGAATTTGCGTTGGTAAATGAAAAATATAAATTAGAGTCAGAAGACAAAAAGGAAAATCCACCATACTCAAAATACAAAAATGAAATTAATATGTTCAGTAAAAAGTTATCTCATTTTTTGCGGTGGTTGCAACAAAATAATAAGATAATAAAGGAAAGCGGGGAACTGGATATATCATTAGCAGATAATAACGCTCCATATCTAAGATTGATAGGTGAATTTGTTGCATCAGTTTTAGATCGTAAAATATTATATCAGGATAAGGAAGAACGAATTGCTTATATTGATTATACAAAAAAAATACCTAGCTTTGTTACAATTGACGGTAGGCGGATTTCATTTTCAGATATTAGTGGGGGACAGCAATCAAGCAATTATTTAAAGGCAAAATTAGATATTAATGAAAACAGAAAGTATATAGTTCTTTTTGATGAAGTAGCAAATATGGATAATAGATCTTTAAACGAGATTGTAGCTAAACTAAAGGAAATAGAAAAGAAAGGAAAACTGCTGCTTGCTATCTTAGTTGAGCCAGCTAAAGAAGAAAATGTTTATAAAATAGAAGCTTGTTAAGTAATGGAAGAATATTTAAATAAATTAAGGATAAGTTTAAAGGAGAGCTTCATTTTGGTTGGAGGAAATGAATGCTCAAAATTAATTATTAATAATCAAGACTCTTTACTGCTTGCAATTATTGAGTCAAACTTGAAATGGCAGAAAAAGAAAACTGAAAAACTTTTTGAAAATGGTGCCATATCAGGGGAGGTAATTCCGGTTGAGTTCCTAAATGAATTCGTATTAAATAAATTTGTTGCCGAATGTTCAAAACCCACTTTAAAAGGTAATTACTTTATTACATTAAAAGGTCTTTATTTTTTAGAATGCAAAAGAGTTTTAGAGATAAATGATTCAATTATAGGAATTTTACAAAACAATTTTTATCAAGATGTAAAATGGATTTTAAAGGATGAAGAAAAGGTAATAGTAAGTATTCTTATACTTTTCAATGCTTTTAGTTCAAACGAGTCCTTTAAATTAACTGATGTTAATAAAGATGAAATATGGGATTTTATGAAGAAAAAGTTGGCCCCATCATTAGAAAAAGTTGGCCTATGCAATTCTTTTGACAAAAAATTCCTCAATGAAAGTACAAAATATATTTCGGCTCAAAGCTTTTTATCCGGACAGCCTGACATTCTCTCAAGATCTGGGATTTTCATGCCAGAAAGTGGCCGTTATTATTTGAAAACGCCAAATGATTCTGACCGAAAATTCTTAATTGACCTTTTGTTTGCTGATTTGGGTTATAAAGTCAAGGAAAAGTATTTTGAGCTTATTAATGAACTAGGAAGAGAATTATTTATGTTGTCAGTGTTAAAGGATAAATTTGTTTTTAATGAAAGTTTGAGAAAGACACTTCTCGAATAGTATCAATTGCAGATTTTATTTTAGTTCAATCATTCATTAGTGAATCAGAATTCGAAATGGTTGATTAGCATAATAGGTGTGGAAATTCCGACGTAATTAACCCCTATTTTGGAGCAAATTGAACACCCTTATTCGGTCTAAATTGACCACCTGTTTTCGGAGCAATAGGTGGTTCAATGCCACCGAATTTTCTAGTATTAGAACTTTAAGTCTGTTTTTCTCCGCACTTAAGAAATCTATTCTTTTGCAATTACAATTCCTCACATTGCAGTTTCATTGCATTGCTGGTTTGTAAAATTGCGAAATAGTAAATTTTTGTAAACGAAATTAAAAATGAACCCGATTATTGAAACCTTTTTTTTGAAAAGTCAAAACGCAGAACTCGCTAATCTTGTGGCGGCGCATTGGGGCTATGAATTCAAATCGGATCTGTTTTACCATATTGCCTATATTCAAACTGAGGAATCGAAACACCTTATTTACTCAGGGGGTAATTCAGAGGTGAAGATGGAAGTCGTGAAACCAAAAGTCAATTTATCAGACCGAATTCGTCAACTCAAGAATCCCGATTCCGATACGATTGGTTATATTTTAGCAACCTATGAATGGCCCAAATTCGATTATCTGAAGATAAATGAGCGATTCGAGACTATAAGCAACCCGATAATTCGTGATATCCTGCAACGGACGAATGGGTATTTATTATATAAGTGTCAGCTTAGTGCACTTTACAAAATTCTTACAGGATTAGATGAAGAATCGGCAATCCAGTGGGCTCGATCTTGGAATATTAAGAAAAATACGGTAAGAAATGAAGCGAAGGAGTTATTTATTGGGGAGTTTACCCTTTTCGATTATATCACTTCGAATCCTGCGCCATTCGTTATACGTGAACCCCTCAACGAGGCGAAAAGCGTTTTAAAATATTGTTTTTAATTTTTTCTAAGGCAATACTCTAACTCATATTCTTTAATTCTTGACTCTTTTAGGGGGAGCAGATTGTTGTTTTAAGAACGTGCATCAAAGTAAATTGTTATTCAATAAAATATAAAATTACTTGGTGGCCTAATAAAGTGTAGAACCCTTAATAATGTTATATCCTGGGGCCTAAAATCTTAAAATAAAAGCATCCCTAATTCCTCACATTGCAGTTTCATTGCAATGTTAAATTGTAGCATTGCAGACTATTTGAAAACAACATTTACCCTCAATTCCATTTTCCCCTTCCTCTCCCCTTTTTTTAAACTTTAACTCCTTAATAATTAATCACATGACTACCAAACACCAAGTTCACAACCTCATCATCCTAGACGAAAGTGGCTCTATGAGCTCTATTAAAGGTTCAATTATCAATGGCTTTAACGCCCTCTTGCAAACGGCGAAGGAAATGCAACTTAATTTCCCTGAACAAGAGCACATCATTACGTTTCTTTCTTTTAATAGTGGAAATTTTACGTTTCATAAGTTTAACGAATCCGTCCGATCTCTAGAACCACTGAACAAAAAAAACTACAATCCAAATGGATCTACCCCCTTATTGGATGCCATAGGAAAGGGCATCACACGCACCAACGAATTACTTAAAAACGTTGAAAATTATAATGTACTTGTCACCATATTAACCGATGGGGAGGAAAACTCGTCGCAACAGTTCAGAGGCGACAGCATAAAAATTTTAGTGGAAGTGCTTAGTACGAAACGTTGGACTTTCACCTACGTGGGCACCGAGCATGATGTAGAAAGTATTGCCGATAGTTTGTCGATTAAAAATACCATGCGCTGGGAGAAAGACGATGAGTCGATGAACATGATGTTTGCAAAGGAACGAAGCTCTCGAGAAGCTTATTTTAATAATATTAAGGACAACTACAATACCTCAGAAGATTTTTATTCAAAATAATTTGGATTTCCAAAAATAATTTTATTATATTTAAGTTTTAGAATAATCACCCCCTTCTTGCCTAATGCAAAAACCTCCTTTTTAGGAGGGAGGGGGCGCTTTTTCTTAAAAATAAACTATAAGATCCCAATTTACCCAGAATTAAATTTACCTATTTATGTATTATACTAGATTCAAAATAAGAAAAACCCCTAAAGTAATTACGACATATACTATCGATTCGAATCGATTATTATGCTATGCGTTCAGTAGAAGAAGTTACTATCCGTTTCGTGCCGAATTCATCAAACACGCGAACCTGGGGATTAATGTCGATCGAAAGGAAACCCTGAATTATTTAATCAAGATGGCTTGTCTGTATAGTAAAACGAATCTTAATTACCAAATACTTTTTATTGACTTGGCCGATATCCTACATAGTAGGTCTGAGCACCTATGGAATGATAGCGAAAAGCTAGCGGACTTCGCATCCATCAAAGATAACTATAAAGAATTCTATCCTGAGTACGAAGGGCAACTTCATTATCCATCATCATTCTACTTGGATTTCGGTCCCACGTTTATGCTGATCATTAAGCTATTAAAGACAGGTGTCATTGCGGATGCCGATAAAAAACACTTGTGCTTTGCCGCCTTCGAGTATTTTCATTTTTGGCATATTAGATATAGTCATTGTTTTATGGCCACCTTTATGAAGAGCATTGCTGCCGAGCCTCATATTCGGAATAATAGACTACCCTTCGGCCGACGAGCACCAGAGAGGTTCGCTATGAAAAGTGCCGGCATTATCGACCCGATACTCTATTGCCCAATTCAAGCCCCGAATCCCGAACTCCAATCGATGAATCATCCCGAATCGAAGTAGGTTCAATTATATTATAATCTTCATTATTTCAATCCATTAATTTTTATTAAAACCATGAATTTTAATACCAACCTCACACAATTTCTTCAGAAAGATGAAGAACTTTTTTCTAAATATGATGACACTAAAGAAAAGAAGCAGGTTAAATTTATTTCCTTAAAGGAGCTAATCGATTGGTCCAAGCAAGAATTTACCGATGGCGAACACGAGGGCTTTAACAACACCAAAAATCTTAAGACGAAATGCTTAACTCAATACTAAAGATTAAAGAATAACTACTCAATAATATTATCTAAGCTAAATACTAATAACTATCGACGCAATACGAAAAACCCCAACTCCCTCCACTCAAATGCAATCAGTAAAGGATATCCGCAGTAACCAAATCGTCATTACAAATAAGCCTATACTATATACGTGGTGGTTCAAAACGATTTGTCTGCCACAATTGTTTGAACTGCTCCATACCGAAATCGATTTCGACAAATTGCTAACGAAGTTGTTTGACAACGAAAGCTATGCACTGCTCGATATCGGGTGGGCTAGAATTGGGCATTGCACCGTTGTTGAATATAACATACTCGACCTACGCAATTATCATGAAAGAGGCTTGGAGATGGGAACCCTGGCGATGCTGAGAAAAGCACTCTGTGGTTTACTGCAGCTGCCCATGACCAAAAGCAGAGCTAAGGTTAATGACTTTATGGATGAGAATATTGCCGTTGAATACCAAGAATATGAATTAGAGATGTTGGAAAGTTTATTGGATTCGAAAACAGAGCTATATTATTTGCCTTTAAGATATTATAGAAATAAGAACACGAATTTCAGCGAGTCGCATCGAAATATTTTAAAGCATTTTATAGATCGGATGAAGTGTTAACCTCAGAAACAGCAATTAATGAATTCCCAATTTATAATTCAGCATCATCCTATTTTCCTTTAATTAATAATAAATGACAATATGAAATCAGCAGCTAACCTTTCAGAAATACGCATACGATTTATTCATCAGTTCCTATTCCGAGGGGGAGGGAGCATACATGAGATGCTCGATTATGTGAACACCAAGTGCCACGATGCAGAGATACGGACGATAAAGAAGCGCAGGCTCGACGAACATTTGTCCGACTTGCGAAAAGGCAATTTTACCAGAGCCGAAACCACACATCAGCCCGATGCCAATGGCGACTTATTTCCAACAAACTTCGATAAAGAAAAGTACACCTATAAAAAAGGTTTCCCCTCACCTTCCTTTGGCGACCTCGACGAAGAAGAGCGCATCTCTCTTCCTTTTTTGTTAGGTATATTAAATCCGTATGCTAACATTCCATCCGTTGCTCGAATTTTAGAGGATATAAAGCAGCGCTTTGAGCTTGACCAGTTAGAAATAAATTCGGCCAAAGCGGTGGTGGTGCATAAGCCCAGTATAGCAAACGAAAAAAAAGTGGTGGAGCTTGCCATTAAAATTTTGGAACATATAAAACGTCAGGAATGTATCGAATTTGATTATTTACGTGTTGATTCACTCAATACGATGTCGGAATCGAAAGTGCGCCAGGTTGTGCCATTACAAATACGGTTGTATGAAAACATGTATTACCTTACTGCAGCCACTATGGAAGATCCGATAAAGCTGGCCAATTATCGCATCGATAAAATTGAGCGACTAAAAGTAGATGTCATTTGTTCGCTAGACACCGACCAGGTGGTACATTTCGATTACAAAGTCCAGAAGCGTAAATTCAACCTAAGCAAGCGCTTTGAGAACAGCTTAGGCATTTGGCTTCATGACGAGACCGATCCGTTAGAGACGGTTAAAATTCGCTTTTGGGGCTGGGCGGCCTCTTATGTAAAGTCGTTACCCTTGCATCATTCGCAGAATATAAGCGATATCGACCTGCTCACCAATTCGCTGGTAGCAGAGATAAAGATACAGCTCGAGCCCAGGATTATAGGCAAAGAAACCGCTATGGCCCGTTCCAAAGAACTAGCCTTCTTACTCGGCCGCTTCAATGGCTTTTATGAGTTATTAGAATAGGCTAAAACTATTCACAAGCAATACTTGTAAGTTACAAGTACTGCTTGTTATTTACTAGTTTGATTTACTACTAAAAATGCAATTCGTATAATACTAATGACAACCTCTATTGATTACCTTCAGATTGACATCGTATGATGCCACAGTGCAGCAACCGAAACGAACAATACATCGAAAATGTTGATTGTCGTTAGCCGCTCTTGTATCTGTAATGGTTAATGTGGATGTTTTTGTACCGCTATATTGACCCATGTCGTTTAATGGTATAAAACCATGCCCAAAATTCGTTTCCCACTGATACGTCGTTTGATTTGTCCAAAAGAAAGGGTGAATACACGTAAAATGCGCATCAGCTGAAATAGCAACTGTTTGACTATCGGGGTTCCATAGAATAAAACTATTTGCATTTTCGATTTTACAACTATCAACAATAGTAATTAATGTGCTACATGTGCTTTCATTATTATGA
>CAINVS010000374.1 GCA_903854205.1 uncultured Bacteroidota bacterium
CATTTATGACCGTTGGGGCGAATTGGTATTTGAAGGTACTGACCTTCTGCCTAATAATCCCACTACAGGTTGGGACGGCAGCTTCAAAGGTGTAGCGATGAACTCAGGTGTTTATGCCTGGTATGCTGAAGTAGAATATATCGACGGATTTAAAGAAATTATCAGAGGGGATGTGACCTTGCTGAGATAAAATACAAATTGAAATAATTTTTAATGCCGGAGGAATAAAAAGCCTCCGGCTTTTTTTATGGCTAAACTTTGGCAAATAAATAAACCTGTAGAGACAGACGTCTGTCTCTACAGGTTTATTTATTTTAATCTAATTCCTAATTCCTGAAAAAAATTACAAAACTGATGCGGATCATCCTGCATTTGGGTTTCGGTCATTAAAACCGCGGTAACGACGGCCTATCTTTGTATCATAAATAATCGAAAACAGATTTAACAATTCAATTAAAAAAACAAATTATTCTTTTATTTCTAAGACTTCCACTGATAAGCTGTTTCAAATAAAATTAAATAAAATTTCAAAAATTGACTCAGATCATTATCAAACAAGACGCAGGTCATAAATTAAAGAAAAATTACATCCTACTTTTGTATCATTCAATAAGGAAACATACTCAAACAACATACTCAAACAACATACTCAAACAACATACTCAAACAACATACTCAAACAACATACTCAAACAACAAACTCAAAAATCATAGATCATGAAAAAGTTATTCATCCTCTCTTTCGCTCTTATAGCTTCTTTACTTTTTGTTCAGTGCAAAAAATCTGAAATCCTAACTGAAGAAGTTATCTCTACAGAAAAATCTTTGGCTAACCAATTCAACGGTACTTCCTGGCATGTTATCTCGGCCGTTTCTGTTCCAAAAAATGTAAACATCAGCTGGACAGTGAAGCATCCGAAATTTACTTTTGGTAATGACTTTATCGAAATGAAGCTTGGACGCAATATTTGCAGCAAGAATTATTTGTTTACTTCTGACAACATCACAGTTGAGGCCGCATCTTGTAGAATTTCAAATCAAAATCATCAGCTATTGTCCGATTTATTGGAAGGTGATTTCCAGTACATCATCTCTGACAGCGGTGATGAAATGATCTTGAAAAATAATTCAGGAACTGAAATTGTTCTTATAAAAATCAATCAATTGGGCACTTCAACTCCGGTTGCATCTAATGTTCCATTTAATTTATAAGTACAATAAAAAAATATTATTCTAATTCGAATCCAGTAACAAACTACTCAAAATTAAAAAAAATAATCTCATGAAAAAGTTATTCATCCTCTCTTTCGCTCTTATAGCTTCTTTACTTTTTGTTCAGTGCAAAAAATCTGAAATCCTAACTGAAGAAGTTATCTCTACAGAAAAATCTCTGACACCTGATGTACTTAATGGAACTAGCTGGAATGTTTTAGCCATCGATTCTGATCCGAATTCAGTTGATATAAACTGGATTTCAAGACAGCCCAAGTTTACTTTTAACAATGGAATTATCGAAATGACACTAGGGTTAGATTTCTGCTCAAAACAATACTTAACTATAATCGATAAAGTAATCGTAACGACAATTTCAACCTGTTCAATTACAAATCCGAATCATGTTCAGCTTTATAATCTTTTTGATGGAGCATTCATATTTAGATCTTCAGTCGATAACCCGGAAATATTATATTTAAAAAGTATTGACGGCACTATTCTTACGCTAAGAAAAATAAATAATTTGTCAACAACCGATCCTACCTACGGTTTTATTGTAGAGTAAAATTAAAATGATCTATAAATTGATATATAGATTCACACATTAAAATATAGTTAAACGCTCCCTTAAGCTGCTCCATTCGAGCAGCTTTTTTATTGTTGGCATATTACAAAAAATGATAAGCAATTTTTAACCGCGGATATGAGATTGTCATCCACAGATTCAGACTGATTTGCACAGATTTTTGACAAAAAAGGGGTTGTTTTTCCTTGAAAAATACGGATGAACGGTAACTGCAAGGTTATTTTGTCTGAAAAACATATTTGGGGGCGCCTGAGGCATGCGCAGGGGGCCGATACCGTCTTTGACGGGAGAAGGCAGTCTCGTCCTTTTGAAGAGACCAAGCGACAGCGCGCTCGCAGAACGCCGACCCCGTCATTAGGCAGGGACAGGCTATAAATCAATTAAAGTAAAATATCAAAAATTATTTAATAATGATTTATTTTATCGAAAGTTTCACTGCAACATATATTACAACATCCAACTTTATATTGATCAAAAATAACAAGAATGCAAAACAATACGTTACTATAATCAAAACTGACAAACTAAACTATTTAAATATGATAAAGTAATTTATTATTAAAATTATGATAAAAATCATATTTTTGGAAACTCAATGAAATTATTTACTTTAGAAATTATATTCAAAATTCCAAACTAACTTATATTACTTATGAAAACAAGGCAACTACTCATTACATTTTTTCTCTTCCTTTTTTTGCATTTAGCCATAAATCCCCTTTGTTTGGCTCAAACTTCCCCTATTACAGAAGACGTTGGCAAAACTTATCAAGTAGCCAAAGATGGCAGCTTTCCTGATTTAGCTGATTATATAATCGCCTTAAACAAAGCAACATTAGATAATTACAGACTAAAATCTGCTAACTATAAAATGAATTTCGAAAATGGACTTCAAATAGAAATTTTATCTGCAGATTATTTAGTTGAAAAAGGTATTATAAAGAGTGCGGATTCTTATCCTTTGAGTTTTGCAGAAGAAAGAATTAACGCAGTTTTCAACCTAAAAGATGGATACATTCTTGAATTTAGGGCAGTAATCAACAGTAGAAAAATGTATAGAAACAATTCAGAAAAATAGAATATGAGAAATCTAATAGTAAAATCAATTTTTACGATAAGCCTTCTCTTATTTGGAGGTTTAAATTTGTTGTTTGCCCAACCGGCTAATGACGAACCTTGTACAGCAACAAATATTGGAACTTTACCTACACCGGGAGCTTGTATCTTAGGCTTACAAAATGGAGCTGTTACTACATTAAATAATTTAACAACTGTTGGGGCAACAGGTCCAAATCCATACGTATCAATAACCGGATGTGCTGTTGGTGGTAATATGGCTTCACCTGCATTGGATGTATGGTACACTTTTGTAGCTACAGGCACCATTGTTAATATTACACTTACAGGATTTCCAAGCGCCAGTGTCGGTGTTTGGGCCGGAACTTGTAATAATCTAATACCTAGGGGTTGTACCAATATACCGGCTGGAGGTACAGGTTCTTTCACTGTGTTACAAACCGTTATCGGGCAACAATATTGGGTTCAAGTTTCAGGAGGAACTGCTACTGCTACTGATGCTAATTTTAGTTTATCAATTGATAATGACATTGACTGTAATGACTGTCTTTTGAATGCATCAATAACAGCTAATCCACCACCAGTGAATGGGGGATATCCTGCCAATACAACTGTAAATTTTTGTTATACTGTAACCGGGTGGGAACAAATTAATACAAACTGGCTCCATGGCGTTCAAATCACCTTTGGTCCGGGTTGGACCGGAGGCATACAAAATCCTGTTCCGGCAACTACTTTACAATTTGACGGCAATTGGTTTTATTATCCAACTGGAATTGGAGTTGTTAATGGTACAAATTGGGGCCCTGGGTTCTATTTTGATACTAATGATGCAGGAACTGCTGCTAATAATAACTTTGGGGATAACTGTCAGGGTGCAGCTTGCTCATGGACCTTTTGCTGGACTATGACTACAGGAGCCTGTGTGCCTGGAACCAGTTTAAATGTTGTGGTAAATACTTCTGGGGATGGCGAATCAGGATCTTGGATAAATAATGCCTGTAATGATGATAATGCTACTACTTTTATAGCTTCAGAAATTTGTTGTAGCCCATCTACCATTGCTCAAACAAATGTTAGTTGTAATGGCGGTACTAATGGCACTGCAACGTCAACAGGTTTGGGTTCATCACCTTGGGATTATTCATGGTCCAATGGAACATCAGTCCTCAATGTTGCCGGTCCACATTCAATAACAGGTTTAGCCGCTGGTGTGTACAGGGTTACTGTTACTGATAATGGCGGCTGTGTAAGTACTAATTCAGTAACAATCACACAACCAACTGCAGTCACAGCATCTATACCTACAGTCGTTTCTGTAACCTGCAATGGACAATCTACTGGGTCTGCAACTGCTGCAGGTGCAGGAGGAACTGGCCCTTATACATTCAACTGGAGTAATGGGCGAACGACCGCATCAAACACAGGACTTGCCGCAGGTACCTACACTGTTACAGTACGTGATTTAAATAGTTGTAGTGCTACTGCCACGGTAACTATAACACAGCCCACCGCTGTAACCGCAACTATACCAACTTCTACATCCGTAACTTGTAATGGCACTTCAACCGGTTCTGCTACAGCTGCTGGTGCTGGGGGGACAGGTACTTATACCTTCAACTGGAGTAATGGCCGTACCACTGCTTTGAATACTGGTTTAGCTGCAGGCACATTTACTGTAACTGTTTCGGATGCGAATCTTTGTACTGCAACCGCTTCTGTTACGATAACTCAGCCTACTGCTGTAACTGCAAGTATTCCTACCTCAGTTTCAGTTTCCTGTAATGGCGCTGCTAATGGTTCGGCAACAGCTGCAGGTGCGGGCGGTACAGGCACTTATACTTTCAACTGGAGTAATGGCAGTACGACTGCTTTAAATACTGGTTTAGCTGCAGGCACATTTACTGTAACTGTTTCGGATGCGAATCTTTGTACTGCGACCGCTTCTGTTACGATAACTCAGCCTACTGCTGTAACTGCTTCTATCCCAACAGTAGTTTCTGTAACTTGTAACGGACTTTCCAACGGATCTGCAACTGCTGCTGGTTCGGGCGGTACAGGCACTTATACCTTCAACTGGAGTAATGGCCGTACCACTGCTTTGAATACTGGCTTAGCTGCAGGCACATTTACTGTAACTGTTTCGGATGCGAATCTTTGTACTGCAACCGCTTCTGTAACTATATCTCAACCGTCAGCTGTAACTGCTACTATTCCAACCTCAGTTTCAGTTTCCTGTAATGGCGCTGCTAATGGTTCGGCTACTGCAGCAGGTGCGGGTGGTTCAGGCACTTATACCTTCAACTGGAGTAATGGCCGTACAACTGCTGGTGGATATACTTGGTTACCTAGCTGCTTTCTTCTGCTTGCTCGTTTCATAGCGAAATTCCGTCAAGTACAATTTGGTCCTAGAAAGCGCTGGCTGTGCTGCAATAATTAATTTTGGCCAACTTTCTACATCTACAAAGCATATATTAATTTAAAGAATTA
>CAINVS010000375.1 GCA_903854205.1 uncultured Bacteroidota bacterium
ACTTAAAAAATATGTAAATGAAAGCCGTTTTGCGAGTCCTGAAAAATCCGATCGATTTGAGCGGCTTATTTACAGGGCATTGGCACAGGAATTAATTTCCGCATCTAAAGCCGCCTCGCTTTTAAATACAGATTTAAATTACATTCTTGATAAAATTTCTATTTTGGGATGAAATCGAATCTGATTTTAAGCGATGCAAATATTCTTATTGATTTGGCTAACCTGAATCTTTTGGAGGCTTTTACACAGTTGAATTTTATTAGTTATACAACAGATTTTGTTTTAAATGAGTTGAATATTGAACAGCAAAAGTTAATTGGTTTGTTGGTACAGCAGGGCAAAATGCAAATTATTAGCTCCGATAATCAAGATATTTTGGCAATTTATCAATTAATTGCAAAAGTTTCAGGCCTCAGTGTTCAAGACTGTTCTGTCTGGTATCATTTTAAAAAAATAAATGCCACTATGCTGACAGGTGACAGAAAATTAAGAAAAGAGGCTGAATCTGATAATATTGTTGTTCGGGGAATACTTTTTGTATTAGATGAACTTTTACAGCAGCATGTATTGAATTTCGATCAGGCTTTATATTCGATTAAACAGCTACAACAAAGTAATAATAGACTTCCGAATGATGAAATAAACCGGAGAATTGCTGAATGGTCTAAAGAGAATTAGCAGTTTGTACTTTTGGTAACAAATCAAATAAGATTCTAATCTTATTTTACTTTAAGGCCCCAAAGTAAAATAAGAAAACCAATACAAAATCAGCCCCCCAACCGTACCAATTCCCGCAACTCCTTATCACCCAAATCACCAAGCCAGGTTTCACCGCTATTTACCGTCATATTGGCCAATTCTTTTTTGCCTTTCAGCATCGCATCTATGCGCTCCTCCAGCGTTCCGGCGCTGAGCAATCGATATACCATCACATTTTTTTGTTGTCCGATGCGGTAGGCACGGTCTGTTGCCTGAGCCTCTACTGCGGGATTCCACCAGAGATCAAAATGAATGACATGATTGGCCCCGACCAGATTGAGCCCCGTTCCGCCGGCCTTGAGCGAAAGAATAAAAATATTGTCCTGACGGTTGTTTTGAAAATCATCCACCATTTCATCGCGTTGTTTGCGCGTATTGCCACCATGCAGGAACAGCGGTTCGCGACCATAGCGGTCCCTGATCCACACCGTCATCAGGTCGCCCGTTTGTTTGTATTGCGTAAAAATAAGCACCTTTTCGCCCTGTGCGCGTATATTGTCCAAAAGCTCGAAAAGCATCAGTGCTTTGCCTGAAAGTTCTGGATTTTTAGCCCCTTTTTTCAGGTATTGCCAAGGGTGATTACAAATCTGTTTCAAGGCCGTCATCATCGACAGTACCAGGCCTTTTCGGGCAATGCCCTCTGTTTGTTCGATAGCCGTCAAAGCATTTTCAACAGTTTGTTCGTAAATCGCCGTTTGGTCGGGTTCCGTGTTTACGAAACAGTCATTTTCTATTTTATCGGGCAGATCCTGAATGATCGTTTTATCTGATTTCAATCGGCGCAGGACAAAAGGAGCCGTTATCCGTCGGAAAACCTCCAAAGCCTCCTGATCATTGTACTTTTGGATGGGTTTTCCAAAGTTTTCACTGAATTTCGACAAGCTGCCCAAATAACCCTTATTGGCAAAATCCATCACACTCCAATACTCTGAAAGTCTGTTCTCAACAGGCGTTCCGCTCATTGCAATGTAAATATCAGCCTTGATGCTTTTTACCGACTTTGTCTGTGATGTGGACACATTTTTGATATTCTGCGCCTCATCAATTATCATTGCGGCCCAATCCTTTTTCGACAATTGTTTTTCATCGGAGCGCAAAACACCGTAAGTTGTAATCAAAATATCGAAATTATCAGCAAATTTTCGCTGTGGACCGTGATAAACCGCCGCTTTCAGGTCGGGTGCAAATTTTACCAACTCCCGCATCCAATTGCTCAGGAGGGTTGTAGGTACCACCACCAGTGCTTTTCTCTTCTTCAAATTCCCTTCTTCCTTCATTTTTAGCAGGAAAGTGATGACCTGTAAGGTTTTCCCCAAACCCATATCGTCGGCCAAAATGCCGCCCATGCCCAATTGTGCATTTTTATAGAGCCAGGAAAAGCCTTTGTGCTGATAAGGTCGCAAGTTGGCCTGAAGTCCCTTTGGCAGGGCAATTTCTTTCTGTTCCCGAAATTCCGCCAAGGTCTTTTTCAGGGACTCGTCCAAGAGGATATCCGATCCTCTAAATCGTCCTGAGAGTGCCGCATGCATCAGTTCCTGCGGACTTGGCTTGGGCGGATTTTTCAGGGATTTCATCAGCTTTTCCAGTTCCTGCTTATCCAAATGCAGATAGCCATCTCGCAATTTGACAAGTCCCGACTTGCTCTTTACCAATGCTGCAAATGCTTCCGGCGTGATCAGTTCATCACCCAAGGCCACCATCCAATCGAAGCTCAGCAGTGATTGTAAACTTAAAAATGTTTTGCCGGACTCATTACCCTCTTTTTTCAAACTCATGGACAGTTGCGGGAAGAGAATGCGGCGCAGGGCTTTTGGCAATAAGAGACTGATTCCCAGCATCTCCATCAAAGGCAGGACTTCGAAAAAGATATATTCAAATTCTACCGAATTATAAATCAATTGCTCTGATACATTAAATTTGGTCAATTTCGACAGTCCCGGCAAAAATTCCGAAAGCAGCTGAATGTCGCGCAACATATCCATTTTGAGGGTCTTATCTGCCTCCCGGATAAAATCATCCCATTCGACAGGCAATTGCTCGGGCAAATTTCTGTCTTCTATTTGTAATGCAATACTAAATTTATCGCCTTTGACTTCCTCAATGCGCAGCAGCGGCACAAAACGTTTGTGCTGCAGGTAACATTTTTTCAACCAAAGTTGAATGCTGTTGGGGATTTCGCTTTCGCCCAATCCATTGAAGGTCTGCTTTTCGCCGACAAAGAGTTTCCAAACGCTTTCATCGTATTGGTCAATTTCAGAATAGAGGGTTTTTGCCCCAATTTTTAGTCTTTCTTCAATAAAAAGGCTGCAAATTAACCGAATTTGTTCCTCGGGATTAAAATAAAAACTGTCTTCCAGCTTTTCGTCAAAAACAGCAATCAGATTGCCCGGACAGAAGGCTGAAAGTGAATTCATCACTGATTTTACCTCGGGATGAATATCGGCTGGAATCCACTGAATGCGATAGCCATCCTTTGTTTCCAGCAATCGGGGCATATAATTTTCACTTTCTATCAAATTTTCGGCAAAGCGCCAAATACTGTGCAGGGCAATCCACTGATCGGGATATTGCCAGATTTCGGCCATTTCAGTATGAAACAGCAGCGACATCAAGGTTTGAACTGCCGATTTAGGCTCATCAAAAATCCATTCTTCTGAGCCATCATCCCCATAAATCAGAGCCGAAATCCTACCCTCTGTGTTCATCCAAAGTTCAGCCGATTCCGATTTTAAATCCCTGAGCAGTATTTCTTCCTGTTCAGAAAGGGCTTCGGGAGCAGCTTGCAGGGTTTTTGCAGTATGTTTGTAAAGTTTTTTAAGCAGGGCCTTAAAATCGCCATTTTTATAAAACAGCGCTTCATCGTTTAGCAGGCGCAACATTTTTGACAAGCGGCTTTCGAAGGGCGAAAAGCTCAGATTGTCGTAGTTTTCAGGATTAACAGCACCTTTTCCGGGAAGAGTTTTGCTAAATGCATCGGCAGTACAGAATATTTTTTCCTTATGTTCACTGCTGCTCAGCATATCCCGTTTTTTCAATTCGCCCAAAAGGTCGAAATCGCGCAACTCGAACAGGATAAAAGGATTGCGGTCAATTTCATTGGCAACGACATAGATGACGGCAGCCAGGTGTTTACAGGGCACAGCCCAATCTGGACAGGAACAGTCCATCTCCAGACTATTCCAATCTTTTGGAAATAAGGTGATCCCTGCTTCGAGGAGCAACTCATTCATTTCCTGCGGCATTTTCCTGTTGAGCAACTCTGCCAATAACAGTGGATTTTCTTCGATGCAGGCGATGATGCGCTCTTTTTCTTCCTTTTTGAAAGGCATCAACCTCAATAGCTGTTTGTAAGGTTGACTCATTGAACCCTGTACCTTAGAGCTTATGCTTTTCTCAGATATTTTAAAATCTTTTACGGCACCTTTATTGGCATAAGTTTTCCCTCGTGGTATTCTGTTGCTGTTATCGATATTATCGAGTGCTTTGAGCCATTGCTGCCCCCACCAGGTTTTTCCATAGGTTATTTTTGCCATTTTTTGGATGATTTAGTACCTACAAATCTAATTAAAAAATTAAAAACCACAAAAAAGGCAGTCCCTCTTACAAGAAACTGCCTTCAAATTATATTTCACCAAAAAATTATTCACAGGCCTTAACCAGTTCTTCAACTTTTTTCATGAATTCTTTATCCTCTTTATGTTTTTCTTCAACACTTTTTTCGAAATCGCGCTGTTCCTGTTTCAGTTTGATTTTCTCATCACCTTTTTCCTGGGCCTTAATTTTAGTTTGCATTTCACACCATTTTTTTGCGACTGCTTCGGGACTGTCGGCAGAAGCACCGCAAGAAGCCCAAAATAGGCCTGTAGCGACTAATAAAGCAAATTTTTTCATAGTTTAAGTTTTAAAATAATATAAAATAATTTAAGGTTAATATTAGTATATACATAAACAATCAGAGTCTTTTTAGAATATAAAATGTCCGGTTTTTGAGTGTAAATTTTTCAACAGTAATATAATCATCATATCTCTGTCCTTTCGGATCAATTGCCATAACATTGTCACCTATTGTCTCAAAACACCTGAATTTATGGTAATTTTTGCCAAGTTATTTAAAGGTTGGATTTATATCTTTAGCAATTTCAATATCCGATTCTGTGAATTCATCAATTTCTGTTTCGTTAATATTAGTACATATTATTTCAATACCACTAAGTTTACTTTCCTTAACATTTGTACAATTCTCTATTTTAAATGTCTTTACAATTAGTTTCGGACCACTGTTTTTCTTTTTTTGTAAATGATAGTCAGGGTATTCTGTCCAGGTCAACATAGCATTTTGCATAACAAATTGATGCTTTACAATTGAAAGTTCTTTTTTTGTATATTCATCCTTATTTTTATGATATACTATTTCATTGGATGGAAATGTTACAGATTTTCCTCTAAAACAATATTTACTAAATGATATGAATTAAAGATCTGTTGTGTAGTATTTACAAAAAACAATATTTTTTTTCCCTCTAATCGTTCACTTTCTTCAAGATAAATTGTATTTCCCTTATCGTCCAACTTTAATTTATATTTTTGCCAAACAGAACCGCTCTCCTTCCTGAAATCAACCTCAAAAACCCATTGTCCCTTAAGCTCATCAAAGTTCTTGGTCAATATTTTTTGTGTAAAATTATATTCTGGATTGTAAACTGTGTTTTTATCCAAATCGATTATAATATTGCTTAATTTCAAATAACGAATATCGTTTAAGTGAATTTCTGCGGTTTTTTCATTGGAAAAATTGTTAAACTTATTGGCATCACTATTCATTGTAAAGTACCAACCTGAAATATTGGATCAATGGTATAAACATGGGCTACCAAATACTGATTCCCAAGAACCGACAACAATGATAAAGAAAGGAATTTGAGGAAAGTCATTATATTATTGTTGGGGACAAAAGATATAATTTATTAAAGTTGATACAAAATTCTATTAATTTTACAAATCTGTCCTATAGGCACAAAAAAAAGCATCGGACTTCCCCAAGTCCGATGCAAAAATCCCCATGATTTACCCCAAACTTAAAATCTTGCTATGAAAATTTTCGTTTGATATTACAAAGATAGACAG
>CAINVS010000376.1 GCA_903854205.1 uncultured Bacteroidota bacterium
ATGCTTCATATAACTTCATTAAAAAGGATCCGAACTGAGGCACCTGATTGTTGGATGCAAGTCTTGGAAGAGTGCTGATTCAGTTCGGCCCTATTGGGTTTGGGGAACAAAATTAATAATATGTTTAAGCACTAATTGTTTTCTGAAACGCGGAATGAAATTTCATTCACAGAAAAACACTGATTTTCGCTGATTTCATACTGATTGATTCCGTCGGAATCGCTGATTTTTTAAATTAATTCATTAAAAATCAGCCGTTTCCAAAGGAAACTAATCCGTCTTTTTAAATCCGTGCAAATCAGTGTTTTTGGCGATCGACTTGTCGTGATCCGCGTTTCAGTTCACATTAGTCTTAACAGCATTATTATCAATAATTTTGAACACTTACTTATTTGAATTTAATATTTCAACCCTCGTTTGTGCTATCGCAAGTATTTGTTACGCAGTTTAGCTCAAAAAGCAAACTAGTTAAGGTTATTTCCAACTCGTTCCTTGGACTATATTTGGTCGAAAATAATCGACTGCTCAACTAAAAGCATTTTATAATGTTCTCAATTTTATTCATTTTTACAGATTAACCAAAACCTGAACAAATAAAACGCTATAATATGAATTTCAAACAACTGTTTTTTACAATATTTCTGTTTTCTGCGGCTTGCCATTACCTGATTGCGCAGCAGACATTCCCTCAAAACGGGGTTTTCGACCAACGTGACGATCACTATGCATTTACAAATGCCAGTATTCAGGTGAGTCCGGACAAAAAAATTGAAAAAGGTACGCTGCTAATCAAAAAAGGCAAGGTAGTAGCTGTAGGAAGCGAAGTTGTCATCCCAAAAGATGCAGTGATTATTGACCTTCAGGGCAAACATATCTACCCGACTTTTATCGATGCCTATTCCGATTATGGAATGCCAAAACCGGAACGAAAATCAGGCGACGGTTCACCCAAAATGCTATCCTCAAAACCTGGTGCTTTTAGTTGGAATGAGGCTTTGAGACCGGAAATTCATGCCGATGAAATTTTCACTGTAGATGAGAAAAAAGCTGAAGAATTGCGCAAAGCAGGCTTTGGTGCTGTATTGACACATAATCAGGATGGTATTGCCCGCGGAAGCGGAAGCTTTGTTCACCTCGGCAATGAGAATGAACATGAAATGATCATTCGTGGAAAAAGTTCAGCTCACTATTCCTTTAACAAAGGGAACTCCACTCAGGATTATCCCAGTTCGCTCATGGGTGTAATTGCGCTGCTGCGTCAGGCATATTACGATGCCCGTTGGTACGCCGCAAATCCGGATGATCGCGAATATAATATCTCCCTTGAGAAATGGAATGAACTTCAGTCCATTCCTCAGATTTTCGAAGTGAATCAAAGACTCAATCTCTTCAGAGCCGATAAAATCGGCAAAGAATTTGGGATTCAGTACATTTTCAAAGGCGGTGGTGATGAATATCGCCGTATCGATGCCATTAAGGCAACAGGTGCTTCATTGATTATTCCAATTAACTTTCCTGACCCCTACGATGTAAGCAGTCCTTACACTGCAGAACATGTTAAAATCGGCGATATGCTGCACTGGGAGCTTGCCGCAGGCAATCCTGCTGAGCTATCAAAAGCAGGCATTCGTTTTGCATTTACAACAAGTGGCCTCAAAAGCCCCGGTGATTTTATCTCGAATCTTAGAAGAGCTTATCAGTCAGGACTTTCAGAAAAAGATATTTTGGCTGCGCTCACCTCAAATCCCGCAAAAATGCTCGGATTGGATAAAGAAATCGGCGCATTGGAACCCGGCATGTCTGCCAACTTCTTCATCAGTACAGGTCATTATCTTTCCGAAAAAAGCAGCATGCTGCACAGTTGGGTAAAAGGAAAACCCTATGCTATAGGTGACCTTTTTGCACAGGATATCAGAGGTACTTACAATATGAGTTTGGCCGGCAAAACTTTTGAAATTAATATCAAAGGAAATATTGATGCACCTGAAGCGACTATTAAAGAAGTATCACAGGACAGCAGCAAAAAGGCAGATAAGTTAAAAATCAGTTTCAGCAATCCCAGTATTTCATTCACTTTCGATCCCGTTCAGGATACATCAAAAAAAAATAAGGATGTTTACAGTTTGACAGGTACCATCCGAGGAGACAACTGGAATGGTCAGGCCACCACACCCGATGGTTCATGGGTAAACTGGTCTGCAAAAAGATCAAAAGCTGCTGAAAGCAGTGAAATGAAACTGCCAAAATTGGATTCTTTGGCAAAAGGTGAAGTAATTTTCCCTTTTACCTCTTTCGGTTATAAAAAATCTGAAGCTCCTAAACAGGAAACTGTCTTATTAAAAAATGCAACAGTTTGGACTGGTGAAAAATCCGGCAATCTTAAGAATACAGATGTATTGATTGAAGATGGTAAAATTGCTAAAGTCGGCAAAAACATAAAGGCTCCAGCAGGCGCAAAAACTGTGGATGCTACGGGAAAACATATTACAGCGGGAATTATTGACGAACACTCGCATATTGCCATACAAAATGGTGTAAATGAGGGCACACAGGCCAGTTCTGCTGAGGTTCGCATCAGCGATGTAACTAATTCCGACGATGTAAATATCTACCGTCAACTCGCGGGTGGTGTTACCATGGCACAATCCCTACACGGCTCTGCAAATCCAATCGGAGGACAGTCGGCAGTCATCAAACTCCGTTGGGGCTTACTTCCTGAAGAAATGCAGATGAAAGATGCCAGCGGATTTATTAAATTTGCCTTGGGTGAAAACGTCAAACAATCCAACTGGGGTGAAAGACAGACTGTGCGTTTCCCGCAATCACGTATGGGTGTTGAACAGGTATATGAGGATCATTTTACCCGTGCGCGTGAATATGGCGAGGCCAGAAAAGTAAAGGGGGACAAAATACGTCGAGATCTGGAAATGGACTGTCTTTATGAAATCCTCAACAGTAATCGATTCATTTCCTGTCACTCCTACGTACAAAGCGAAATTACTATGCTGATGCGCGTTGCTGAAAAACACAATTTTAAAATAAATACCTTTACCCATATTTTGGAAGGCTACAAAGTAGCAGATAAAATGAAATTGCATGGCGCGGGAGCTTCCTCTTTCTCAGACTGGTGGGCCTATAAACCTGAGGTGTTGGATGCCATTCCCTACAATGCAAAAATCATGAACACAATGGGTATTGTGACAGCGATTAATTCAGATGATGCTGAAATGGGCCGCCGCCTCAATCAGGAAGCCGGCAAAGGGGTAAAATACGGTGGAATGAGCGAGGAAGAAGCTATGAATATGGTGACGCTCAATCCAGCAAAACTGCTGCGCATTGACAAATATGTCGGGAGTATCAAAGAAGGAAAACAGGCCGATTTGGTATTATGGTCTGACAATCCGCTCTCTGTTTATGCAAAATCGCTTCAGACTTATGTAGACGGAATCTGTTATTTTGATGCTGAACGCGATGCTCAACTTAGAAAAGATTTACAGGCAGAACGCAGCCGACTCATTCAGAAAATGATGAATGCCAAAGCCAACGGCGCAAAAACACAACCTGCAACACCATCAAGACAGCATCATTATCATTGCAGCGATATTCATTTGAACGAAGTGGGCGGTTTGGATTGGAAAATGGATTAAAAATGATGTGCTGATGTGCGGATTTGCGGATTTGCTAAAAAAACGATGTGTACCGATGAATCGGGATGGTGATCTGCGAATTTTTACAGGATATGTTTTACAACTATTTACTATTTACTGATTACTGGCTACTGAATCTCTGGTTACTGATACTAAAATCTTGATACCTGATACCTGATACTTTTAAAAATAATCATCATGAAACACCTATATATACTACTAATACTTTTCATCACTCAACTGACATTTGCACAAAAATCTTTTGTCATCACCAATGTCACAATACATGTGGGCAACGGCGAAGTCATTGAGAATGGAGCAATCGGCGTTAAGAACGGAAAAATTTCTGAGGTTGGCCCGTCCGCAAAAGTCGGAAAAGGCTATGATCAAAGCATTGACGGAAAAGGACAGCACGTATATCCGGGTTTTATAGCCCCAAATACACAGCTGGGTCTTGTGGAAATGGAATCAGTAAGGGCAACTACAGACTTTCGAGAAGTGGGCAATTTTAATCCTAATATCCGTTCCATTATAGCTTACAATACAGACTCTGAAATTATTCCAACCATTCGAAGCAATGGGGTGCTAATTGCACAGGTGACACCACAGGGCGGCAGCATTCCCGGCCAGTCAAGCATTATGCATCTTGAAGGTTTTAACTATGAAGATGCACAACTGAAAGCAGATCATTGTATTCACCTAAATTGGCCCAGCCGCTATTCTTTTGGAGGTTGGTGGGCAGAGCCAGGCGAAACCAATCTGAATAAAAACTATAGTCGTGACGTTGAAGGAATCAAGCTATTTTTTGATGCAGCACTTTCTTACAGTCAAAATGCTAAACCTGAGATCCAGAACATGCGCTTCGAGGCAATGAGAGGTCTTTTCGACAAAAGTAAAAAACTCTTTGTGCATACCGATGATGCACAGTCTATGTTGGAAGCATTTGAACTGTTGAAGAATTACAAAACTGATCTGGTTTATGTCGGCGCAGCAGAATCATTCAGAATTACTGATTTCCTGAAAGAAAATAATATTCCTGTCATTTTGGGAAATGTTCATGCACTACCTCGCTATGAACATGATGACATAGATTTACCTTACAGAATACCGGCAATTTTGCAGCAAAAGGGTGTAAAATTTGCTCTGAGTATGGAGGGCAGCTGGCAACAGCGCAATATCATGTTTCAGGCAGGACATGCTGTTGGTTATGGTTTGACAAAGGAACAGGCCCTCGCCGCTGTTACGATGAACAGTGCCGAAATTTTGGGTATTGGAGACAGAGTAGGCAGTCTGCAGGTGGGTAAAGATGCTACTTTTATTGTGTCTAAAGGCGATGCACTTGATATGAGAACAAGCGTTATCAGCGATGCCTATATTCAGGGCCGTCAGGTCAGTCTGAATGACAAACAGAAGGATCTGTATAAAAAGTTTATGGATAAATTCGGCTTTAAGGAGGTTAAAGGATAAGATTAAAGGGGAACCGAGGAACCGCGAAGCGAAAGATAAAAGTTGTTTGTTAAAAGTTGTTTGTTGATAGAAATTAATATCCAATTTTATCATTTTCAAATTCACATCAGTTTCCGCAGACTAAAGCAAGATGCTCATTTGGGTAATGCTTAAAGAGGATAAAGCCGTCCTTTCGCATGTTATATTCGTTTCGTTGCACTGCTGCGGTTCACGGAGTTCGGCATAGCATAGGTTCTCCGAAGTAAGATTTTCAGAAATCCTAGGCGGTAGCCAACTTTTGGTATGTTAATTCTTGATACCCGATACAAATCTTTCATCTTTCATCTTCATGAATAAAACACTTATCGTTGGCGGAGATTTTGGAACAGCGCCAAAAGTATCTTCGATTACAAATAAACTTGCTGCACTTTTTGAAGGCTGTGAAACAGTTAACGGAGGGAGTTTGGAAGACCTGAAAAGCGCTGCCGATAATTGTTCAGGATTTGACCTTGTACTTTGGATTCCAAATGTCTCAAATGAAGTTGAAAAATATTACCCCAAAAAAGGCAGAGGAGCAGTTTTGTTTTGCAGTAAGGTATTGCGTAAAAACAGGAATGAAGCAGATGCAATTGCCCGAATTTTCAAAATGAATGGCAATGCAGTAATTGCAATTTCCCGCACTGATAATTTATTCAGTTTCAAACTGATTGATGCACTAGGCAACAAATGGGCTGATAGTTCTGAACTTAGCGAAATTGCTGATAAAATAAAGGAGTTGACGTCTTGGACTCAAGCCTCAGTCAGAACAGCTTCCACTCAATCAGACTTTGATTTTCCGGATGCACCTGCTGAACTGGAAAAACTGATAAGCCTAAACAGTATTGTGGCTGATAACTTCGAAGCAATTGGCAGCCGTTATTTTGGAAATGTTTCGACCCGTTGTATGAAAATGTTTCCCACCATGCGTCTTGACTCAGTCTACATAATTGTTTCCAAAAGAAATGTCGACAAAAAAAGACTTACTGCACAAGATTTTGTCAAAGTACGTTATCAAGACAAAATTGAATATATCGGCGAAGCTAAACCAAGCGTAGATACACCCATTCAACTAAATATCTACAGAAATTTTCTGAGAATCAATTATATCATTCACGGACACGGTTATATCGAAGGGTATGCCTTTACAGAACATTACTATCCATGCGGAGACCTTAGAGAATATGAAGAGTTTTCCAGATTTTTGAAAGATAACTCCGGAATAATAAATCTCATTAATCATGGGTTCGTTATTTATGCAAATCATATTGATGACATGGAACAGCTCATTGAAGGAATGAAATTCATGGAAAGGCCTATTGGCAACGAAATTCCGCACCTTTGACAAAACAGTTAAATATTATCTGAACCGCCAAATCATTTTTGGCGGTTTTTTTATTTCATTAAAGTTATTTTTTGAAGCTATTTTCACTATTATTGTAACCGCTATTACAGCAATCCGGGTTACAGTAATTTAAAAAACGGTACAAAAACATCAATTTCATTGCTTTATGAAATTTTACAATAGAGAAAAAGAAATTCAGCTCCTA
>CAINVS010000377.1 GCA_903854205.1 uncultured Bacteroidota bacterium
ATGTTGTTCCTGGTCTTTTCCAACTGGTACATGACTGGCACGGTGCATAATGATATCAGCTGTTTGCAAAACTGGATAGGTGAGTAGTCCAGCATTTACATTTTCGGGATGTTGTCTGGCTTTATCTTTAAAGGTTACTGTTTTTTCTAATTCACCTTTATAAGCCAGCATATTCAAGTACAGGTATAATTCACCGGTTTCGTAAATATGACTTTGACAATAGAAAGTTGCCTTTTCAGGGTCAAGGCCACAGGCGATATTTTCTGCTAACACCCTTCTCACATTGTCTTTTAAAGTCTTTGTATCAGGATGTGTTGTGAGAGAATGTAAGTCGGCAATCATGAAATAACATTCAAATTCATCTTGCATGCGTACATAGTTCCTGATGGCACCAAAATAATTTCCAAGATGCACCATGCCAGTAGGTCTGATGCCGCTCATTACTATATTTGAAGGTAAATTTGGATTTTTTTCTACTTTTTTGTGTTGCTCGCTCATTGTCAGAAAATAATGGTGGCGAAGATAATAAATATGAATGTAATACCGACTTGATATCTGTAATGGTCCAATGAAATTGTCCCAAACAGCTATCAAGTCGTCATTATACTATAAAATATTGAACTAAAAAATAGTCCAAGTTGGTATAAGTTCGATTACTTTTGCTTTATGGAAATCAATGAAGCAATGATAGATAAGCTGGCTTCTTTATCGAAGCTTGAATTCAATTCAGTTGAAAAAACTGAGTTGATTGCTGATTTGCAGAACATGCTGATATTTGTCAATAAGCTTCAGTCATTAGACACCACTAATGTGGATCCTTTGCTTTACATTACAGATAATAAAAACATCCTTAGAGCAGATGATGTAAATTCGGAAATCAATAGAGAACAAGCTTTACAAAATGCTCGATTAAAAGACGAACAATTTTTTAAAGTACCTAAGGTTATCAAAAAATCATGAACACAATCATCCATCTCGAAAATATTCTTAAAAGTTATTTCTTAGGAAAGAACGAATTACAGGTACTTAAAGGTATCGACCTCGACATCAATAAAAACGAATATGTAGCACTTATGGGGCCTAGTGGTTCAGGAAAGTCAACATTAATGAATATTCTTGGTTGCCTAGATTCTCCTTCAGGTGGAAAATATGTTTTGAACGGTAAAGATGTAAGCAGAATGCATGATGATGAGCTCGCAAAAGTTCGTAATGAAGAAATCGGTTTTGTGTTTCAACAATTCAATTTATTGCCAAGATTAACAGCAGCAGAAAACGTGGCATTGCCATTGGTATATGCAGGAATTTCCAAAAAAGAAAGAAGCGAAAGAGCTATCGCTGTTTTGCAAAAAGTAAAATTGGAAGATAGGATGCATCACAAACCCAACGAGTTAAGTGGTGGACAATGTCAGCGTGTAGCTATAGCCAGAGCATTAATCAACAATCCTTCAATTATTTTGGCTGATGAACCTACAGGAAATCTGGATTCAAAAACTTCACATGAGATCATGGAAATGCTAGGGAAAATTCATTCAGATGGTAATACCGTTGTATTGGTTACTCATGAAGAAGATATATCTATGTTTGCACATAGAGTAGTTCGACTAAAAGATGGTTTGATAGAAACAGATAAAATAAATGCCAATCCTTCAACAATTATAAGTGCAGTCTGAACAATTTCTACATTTGCTTGTTCATGTGTTTCATTAATTAAGATTTAAAGAAAATGGCGATAAAGATTTATACCAAAACTGGAGATGCCGGAACAACCAGCTTAATAGGCGGAACTAAAGTACCCAAAAGTCACCTCAGAATAGATAGTTATGGAACGGTGGACGAGCTGAATTCATTTATAGGCTTAGCCAATGATTTAATCAGTCATATTCATACAAATAATATGTTGAAAGAAATTCAGGACAGATTGTTTACTGTTGGTTCCTCATTAGCTTGTGATCCTGATAAAGAGCCGATGATGAAAATTCCTGATTTAAAAGAATCTGATGTGATTTTATTGGAATCGGAAATTGATAAAATGAACGAAGAATTACCTGCTATGAAATCTTTTATTTTACCTGGTGGTCATCAGGCGGTATCTACTTTGCATGTATGTCGTTGTGTATGCAGAAGGGCGGAAAGAATATGCGTTTTGTTAGATCAGCAGAATATTTTTGTTGACGCGCTTGTGATCAAATACCTAAATCGGTTAAGTGATTATTTATTTGTTTTGTCAAGATACATTGGCCATCAATTACAAGTGGCTGAAATTCCATGGAAGGCTCGAATCAGTGGTTAATTTTCTTTTTTTTTATAAAAACTTTGAAATTCTTTTACCAAGTAGGGTAAAATTCAATACTTTTGCACTCCTTTTTTAAGGAGATGCCGGGGTAGCTCAGCTGGTTAGAGCACAGGATTCATAACCCTGAGGTCGGCAGTTCAAGTCTGCTCCCCGGTACTAAAGAGGATTTTTCAAGTATATTTTGAGAATCCTCTTTTTTTATGTCCTCACAACTCGCTGATAAACAAACCACTAACTCAATAAATTTGTTTGTATTTCGGGTTAGATATTGGTTGTTTTTAGCATCATAGAAAATTCCTTCCGGAAATAGATTTTTTTGAAGTGCTCTTTTGTCTTCCAATTCGCCAGAGCTCCATATTTTACTGAGTTTTTCGAGTTTATTCAAAGCAGTTTTGAGCACAGATTCGAGGTTAGATATTTTCACTTTTCCATTATTCAATTCTTTGCTCACTTTTACGATTTGTTCGTTGAGGTGTTCAAAGGTAAGGTCGTAGGTTTCCTTGTCTATTTTTCCTAACCCCAAGCGTATTTTCAAATCTTTCATCTCCTTTTGAAGTTGCTGGTATTGCTTTTCCAAATTTTCATCAACGCTGCTATTTTCATCATAGTGTTTGAATAGTTTGGTGAGTTGCATGGTTACAAGCGTAGAATATTTTTGTGGTATTTGATACTCATCTAACAACTCTAAAAAAATGGCTTCAGCACTTTTCTTTTTGGCGTGTGGGGTACTGTGTGCATTTAAACTCACACCGTTACATTTTAAACAGCGGTAGTAGTGTAAATTCTTTTTATTGTTTTTGTAACCCACCATGTAACAATCGCAGATGTTGCATCTCAGTAATCTGGTTAACGGTCTTTCATCAACATCTTTTTTATGTTGATAGCCGGAAGTGTTTCGCTCCAAAATTTGTTGAATCTTAATGAAATCGGTTTGTGAAATCATCGGCTCCCATTTTCCAATTGTAGGACCTTCCACTAATTTATTTATACTTATTCCGCAATAAAAAGGATTTCGCCACATAGTGCTCAAACGTTTGGGCTCAATTATCAATCCTCTGTTTGCTAACTTATCTGCAATCTGCACATCACTATATAATCCCGACAATTTCCAATCCCATGCTTCACGCAGTATTTTTCCTTCTTCGTTAATTACAATCTTTTGAACAGGACTATGAAATTTGATGTTGCGAACTTTCGGTCCAAAATGATCATATCCTCTTGGTGCTCTTGAAAACCAGTTTCCTGCTTTTATGTATGCAGCCATATTGGGAATGATGATTTCCTTTCGTTCTAAGTTTTCTTTATAGGCACTAAACAAACTATCCCAAATGGCAGCTTTACCTCTGTCGGTGGTAGTATTCAACCCGGAGCAAACTTCAAACAAATGAACTTTCAGTTCATCGACAAGATAACTTACTAAACCAATAGCATTACCACCGGAGCGAGAGAAACGGCTCATCTTATAAACGAGAATTGCATAAGGTTTCTTTCTACTGGACTTTACTTTTTCAATAAGGCGTTTAAATTCCTTTCTAGTAAAATCCGATTTTGCACTTTCATAAGTTCCACCAAATTGCTCAATAATTCGGAAGTTGTTTTTTGCGGCACAATCCAAGTTGGCTTCCTGTTGACGTGTAATGCTGGAGTTATTATCAAATTGCTCTTTTGAACTCACCCTTGTATAAGACCATACTTCCGGATTGCTAACAATAGTTGATTCCTTGCTTGGAACAAACTTTTTAAAATAATCAAGATTTTCCATTATCGTGTGTTTTGTATAGTATCATGGATAAGCAGTAAATGAAATCGGCTAACTCTTCTGTTTCTGCAACAGATAAGCCGGAAAAATCTTTTACGCTATTTATTTCTTCGTTTGTTAATTTTAAGTTGGGTTTTACATCAATATTGTTTTTTAAATACATTGTTCACCGAATATTCAGTTCAGCCGGTTAAGCGGAGTGAACCAGTGGTGATACCATTGAGCCGAGATTATCGGAGTCGTTTCTTTTTTGTTTTCTTAAATGCTATTGTTTTTTCATTACGGGTTGTAAGTGTTACCTCTTCATAATTTCCAAGCCCGAAAATATTTTTTACCTTTTTGACTTCTTCGCCGGTAATGATACGTTCTGTTGTTCTGTATAGCGTAGTTAGTTCTCCGTCACTGTCTTTTTTAATCACCAATTCCTTTACGTTGGAAGTTCTTATCTCTTTTAAGACTAATTTTTCTTCATCGCTCAAAATTTGCGGCAGGAGGAGTGTTTGCAATTCTTCCTGATTGATAAACTCTTCCAATAAGTAGGAGATAGAAAAGTAAATGTGAGGTTTCCTTTTGTCAAGTACTTTATTGTTGTGATTAAAATAATTATCTCCTATGTGCTCTAACACTTCTCCATCTAAAAAAATCAAAATACCCGCTTGTTCCTTTTGTTCAAGACTAATGGTAATCAAATTGGTAAGGTAGTTGATATCGTACTTTAAAATGTAGAGGAACTTTTCATCTGTTAACTTTTCTTCTATCCATTTTAAAGAAGCTTCTTCCATTTCTGAAATTTTGCTATCCTTTTTTTTCTGCAACAATATTTCTTTGTTGTACTCCAGATTTTTTTTAGGCAAATGATTATCGTAGGCATCTTTAAAAAAATAGTCACAAATCTTTTGAGTATTCTTTACGGTGTAACTAAAGAGTCTTAATTGGTCAAGGATTCGTAACCAAAAAAGTTGCGCAAAACTGATTTCAAATTTTAGACCTTTAGGAACAAATGGAATGACTTTATGTTTTCTCCAGTAAGGAAAAAACTGTTCTATTTTCTTTCCCTTAGCATCCATAACATGGTCAATAGGAACGATTCTTTCAAACATAAATTCGCGAAATTCCGATATGGTAATTAAGGAAGTATTTAAATTTTCTTGTTTCATTATGTAAATATATGTAATTTAGACAAATAATCTAAAAATAATGAAAAAAGAATACAAAAAGTACGATATAGGGTTAAGCAAACCTCACAAAGTAGATTTTTCCATAAGCAAAGAGCGCAGAAAGGAAAAAAAGGAGAATACAATGTCAAAAAACTCTAATGAAGGATCTACTTCGACCCAAAAGAAGTCAGCATCTGCCGGCAGACGCCAGCAGACGACGGGAAAAGTCGTAATGTGCTCCTATTGTGGTAAAGTCTTCTTTGCTAAAGGAACCAGAAGGTATTGTTATGGTGACGAATGCCAAAAAGCAGAAAAACGATACAGGCAATCTATCGTAGATGGACTTGCTGCAGAAGTCAAAAAGGGTTTATATGCCAATTTTAAACTTTTTCGTGAGGTTTTACCAAATGCCGGAGAGGTTAGAATGGACTACGATAAGGCATTAAAATATGGATTTGATGAGCATGCATACTACGGCACATACATAAATCCAAATAAGGACATTTGGCGCATTGTAGGCGAATATTATTTTACAATATCACATCAAGACGATGAGAGATTTCTTCACATTTTAATATTGAAAAAACATGGAATTTAAAGAGTACGGGCCACTGGCTCAAAGCAAAGAAATGGCAAATAATCAAAAAACTAGTTGGGTGCCTTTGGTATTATTGTTAGGATTGGGTATTATAATTGGCATCACATACGTTAATATGGTACGATATAACCAGCCGTGGAATAAAATGGATAAAAGGGTTTAAAGGGATAGTATTATTTTAGAAAACAAAAATAATTGTTTTCTAAAATAATAACTGATGTCTAATTCATATTGCATATTATTTTATATTTGATAACTTTATATGAATTATACAATGGCAACGAGATTACCAATACTTCAATTGACTGAACTAAATGAATTTGGTGGATTTATTAATTTTTGGAAGAAAATGTATTTTTATCCATTAGAGAATCTTTACAATGAAACAATATTTAAAAAACAATTTGATAATGACGATTTGCAAAGACTTTTTATGTGGAAAAATGCTATGAAATTAAGTGAAAAGAAACAATTTTCTCTAGACGTAAAAATCAAATCTAAATTAAAGGTTATCAATCGTTATAAATTAGAAACAGGTTGGAGTATAAATAATTTTCAAAATGACTTTAATGAATTATCTGCAGTTTGGAAAATATTTTTATTGCACATTATTAAGCCTGAAATTTATCCTATTTATGACCAACACATAAATAGGACTTACAATTTTATTCATTTGCTGCCACATGAGGGAATATCAGCGACTATGTCCAAAATTGACAAGGAAGATTTTTATTTTGAAAAATATTTGCCTTTTATCCAAAGTAATAAAGGCTATGACTTAAAAAGTATAGATGAGGCTTTTTTTTCCTTTGGAAAATTTTTAAATACTAATAAAAACGAAATACTATTTAAGATCTAGCATAATTATTAAAAAACCATAAAAAAAACAATATGAAGAATTTTAAATTATTCTCATTCTTAATTGTAATATAAAAATCAAAAAGAATACTGTAGGCTCAACTGCAATTAGTCCCGAAACTAATATTTCTGAAGCTTTACATTCCGTGTATAAAAAAATCCAAGTTGCTGAAAAAACCCATAATGACATCAAGTATGTACTTCGTTCGGTTGATAAGGCTATTGATTTATTAGGTTTAAAGAATTACTCAATATCCAATGTCACTAGAAAAACAATAAAACTAATTTTAGAAAATGCAAGTTGTAGTGCTGATAGGTTTAATAAAAATAGGAGCTACCTAATGATACTATTTTCTGAATTATGTGAAATGGAGCTTGTTTGTAAAATCCGGCTAAACTGACCCCCTCATTCCGTTTCAAATTGACCCCCTAAAAAACGATTTCAAAAACCTCAGGACTGGGGCCTTAAAAAGAAGGCTAAAAAAGTGATAAAGAACTCGTGTTTTGCAGAACAAAAAT
>CAINVS010000378.1 GCA_903854205.1 uncultured Bacteroidota bacterium
ATTGCAGGCCTGGAAGTCTGTTCTTGCTGAAGGACATCCAATTATTTTTGGATTGTTATTGTATAACTCTTTCGACAGCCACCGTAAAAAAGGATTAGTGCCAGTTCCCTCGGAATCTGAACTGTCCCGTGACAGTCACTCTGGACATGCTATGCTTTGTGTAGGTTATTCCGATCCCGATCAGGTTTTTATTGTAAGAAATTCTTGGGGTCAGGGCTGGGGCGATAGCGGTTATTGTTACATTCCTTACCGCTACATGATGAACGAAAAATTCAATATGGGCGACAGTTGGATAATAAAACGGCTGGATAATTTTGAAGATAACAAAGAGGAATATTGGTCTGATGAAGAAGAATCAATTCTCGAATCCATAGAATCGGAAATTGCAAATATGTCTGAAGATGACTATCACGCCATGTGCGAAACAATGGGCGACTTTCCTTTGGAGCAGCGCTTGGCATTGATCCTTCTTTGGGCAGCCGGTTCTGATGAAGAATTGAGTGATGAAGAATATGACGAAATTTCAAATTACCTTAAAACAATTCTTGAATATATTGGTATTGAATCAAATGTAAAAAAATTATTGCAAAATACAGCAGAATATGTGGGTGATGAAGATCTGCTCAACGAGTCTGTGGAACTGCTCAATGAATACCTCAGTAAAAAAGTATTGACTCAAACCATCATCGATGTAGAAAATATAATAGGTGTGGATGAGTATAGCTCAGAAGAAGAAGATTTTGTCAATTATCTTATTGAGTCCTGGCAGATAGAGGATGAGCATTTCCAAGAGATTCAAAACCAATCGGAAGAAGAAACCGGAGAGGAGGAAGAGGAATACGACGAAGAAGAATCTGAGGAGGAAGAAAGCGACGAGGAGGAGGAAAGTGAATCAGGCGAAGAAGAATATTTCGAGGAGGAGGAGGAGGAAAGTGAATCAGATGATGAATACGAAGATGATGACGAAGATGATGAAGCGTATTACAATGAAGAAGAATAGACCGCTAGCTGAACATTAAAATTTTATTATTCTATAAAAATTAAGTCATGTTAACAGTAATCAAACAGCGTATTCTGGCTAAAGCCCTTTTTATGACAATTCTTTTGTTAATTGGATCCGGAGCTTATGCACAGGGCAACAATGTGGAAAAAATTGAGAAAACAAAGAAAGTGAAAAAAGCCAAAAAAAGGAAAAAGGAATCTTACTCAATCGTGGAAATTGAAGAATTAAGATCAAAAGAATACTCAATAAAGTCAGGTCAGAAAATTTCCTATACCTATAAAGAGCATGCCTCTGTGGGCATTACTTCCACTTATTCAGTTGATAAAACTGCAATACTTGTTTACAAAGAACTAATCTCAGATTACAAAAATAAAAACAGAGAAGGTCTGACCGGAGCTGATGAAGCGAGTATAACAGTGATTTTTGAAGGTTCTTCAAAAGGTATTGCTGTACTAACAGTGAAAAAAATGTTTAGAGGAAATATTGAAAGAGAATTTAATATTACAATTACTGTAGAATAGTTTTTAATTGCTTGCGTTTTTAATTTTCAGACTTTTTATTTAAAAATTGCACTTTTTACTCAAATTCATCAAATGTTTGAGAATGATGAATTACAGACTTGATATTACTGTAAATTCCAAAATGTAAAAGTATTTTACAGTTGGTTGAGGTTTCACTTATATAAAAAGTTAAACTCTTAAAAAGTAAACAATGCCCTAAATACAATCATGTGCGGATTGTACAGCATCTGTTTTCTGATGTTCATCGGCGCTCTTTCATAGCGGAGATTTACTCCCCAATTTCTGGTGAAATAGAAATTTACATCCCCCAAGAGTGTGACATGGTTTTTTAAAAAGGGACTGGCAGTAATGTCACTTACATAAATTTTTCCGTTCAGATCATCTATAAAACCTCCCATAAGTCGATTATAGGAAATACCTGCTCCGAACCAAAAGCGCTGATAAGACTGATTTTGCGCATTAACAACTGTCCAATCTTTAAAATGTATCAGAACAGGAACGGAAATATAATTCAAATGGCATTTGAAATTTCTCGGCTGACCTTTGATTAGCGGCTCCTGTGCTCCCTGTTGACTGAAAAGGATCTCAAAACCTGTTTCCCAACGCTTTGCCAATAAAATTCCTGCTTTAGCGCCTACGTTTAAACCAATTTTGTTGTAGCCTGCAGTGAAGTCCCCATCTATTTGCGAGGCGTTTATCCCGGCAATGATTGTAGCATTAAAAGTGCGCACTTCGGATTCCTGTGCGAATAATTGAATGTTGCATAGCAACAAAAAGAGAAAAAAGTATGCGGTAATCTTCATATTAATAACATTGAATATTAGCAAATCAGTTCTGCAAAGATATAAAAATCCGGAGAGAATAGCTGAAATCTTTTAGATCAGCTGACAGTAAATTTCTTATCTTATTTTACCCGATGTTTTTTTTAGAAAGGTTAGTAAACTTCCGATAGGACAAAGCATGAGGGATAGCAGCGGACGCAACGGAATGCAATGAAGTTGCTGGAGCGAATAGCCCGACCCCGATTGCGCAGCAGAATCGGGGGCATGCCCAATAAAAAGAGATTAACTTAGGTTTTCGCTTTTTAATTCTTTCATCTTTCATCTATTTAAAATATAAAATAGAAAAACTGAACGGTTGTTTTATCTTTGGTATGATGTTCGCTGTTAGCAATTTCGAATGTACCTTCCTTCGGAAAGTGCCATTATGGCCCTTTTATATCTCTTTTTGAATATTAACAAGCATGCGAATCACTCCAAGATATCTGATTATTTTGGCTTTAATGCCCTTATTGCTTCATGCTCAGACGCCGGTCGATCCTTCCCGTGATTTGTTTTATGCTATTTTTGATAACAATTATAATTTGGCAGAAATGGCTCTGAATCAGGGTGCCAACCCTAATTCGGTGTATATTTATGAACGCTATTCGGATGAATGCCGCAACTGGTTACCAGCACATGGTGCAGCAGCTATCGGCAATGTGAAAATAATGAAACTCCTGAAAAAGAAAGGAGCCGATTTTTCAAAAACTATGAATGGGGATGATTCCTGTCAGGCAGGTTCAGGCTTACTGCATATCGCTGCGGGTTACGGCAGTTTAGAAGCCTTGGATTTTTTGCTTTCCGAAGGGCTGCCTGTCGATTCAAAAGCGGCTGATGAACGCACTCCGCTTTTTGATGCAGTAATGAGTGGAAAGTATGAAACTGCCAAAATGCTGCTGGATAAAGGAGCAAATCCAAATCATTTGGCAAAAGTATGCACCTTAAAAACTATGCAGACAGCTTTACACAGTGCTATCGAATTGCAAAACCACAATATTTTTGATTTACTGTTGGATAAAGGTGCAAAAATTGATCAGTCAAAAGATATTGAACCGCTGCTGCATTGGGCAATACGTTGCGAAAATCTGCAGGCTGCCTACACGCTTATTTTGAAAGGCGCAGATCCAAATCTAAAAAATGCTGCAGGAGTAACAGCGCTGCAATTAGCCAAAAAGTCGGAAAATGCCCGATTGGGTTATCTTTTGGAAACTAAAAGTCTTACAGATCGCGACAGGAAAATTCTTTCTTTGATGCGCAATGACGTCATGAAAAAGTTCAAACTCATTATGAGAAAGGCGCCCGAGTTTCAGTTCGGCAATATGAACGGCACCAAGGTTTCTTCCTCTTCATTCAAAGGAAAACTGCTGATCGTCAATATTTGGGCCACTTGGTGCAGTCCCTGTATAAAAGAAATGCCTACCTTCAAAGAAATGTTAAAAAAACTGAACAGAGCAGATATGGAAATGCTTTGCGTTTCAATAGATCAAAAGCTCATTAAAGTTCAGGATTTTGTGGCTAAAAACTCATATCCCTTTATCTTTTTGCATGATCCGGAGGCCAAGGTAAGATCTATGTTCTACGGAGCTGTGCCGGCTACCTTTATTATTAATAAAAAAGGTGAGTGGGTTGCAAGAGTGGAAGGAAGTACCGAGTGGGACAGAAAGGAAGTAAGAACTTTTTTGCAGTATCTTGCAGATGAAAAATAACAGTGATGCTTATTTCTGATAAATTGGCTTCAAAATGATGTCCAAGTCCCAAATCCAAGGCTGTTGCCATATTTGATTTTTGTCAACCAAAAGGGCATTGCCTTCATAAGAAATTTTGTTGGCCGCAAAATACTTCAATTCAATTTCACTCATGACAATTTCAAAAATTGTGATGGGAAAGTCGTTGTCAGTCCGGACTATAAAATCGCCAATCTTATTAATTGCAGTTGGTTGCCAATCCAATTCTTCTTTTAATTCGCGCAGGACGGCTTCCTCTTCAGATTGGTCTTCCCGTTCCATCGCCCCGCCCCAAACAGAGAGTGCCAATCGCCATTTTGTTATTGGATAAGTTTCATCTTTTTGCTGAAGATAGAAAAGTCTTAATCGGGTGTTGTTATAATAGCGCCAACACATTTGAGAAATTTTTACATCGTTATATTAGGTTAAAAAAAACCTGTCTCGAAAATTCAAGACAGGTTTCAGTATTTTTAAATCTCTGATTAGAACCATTTATATGGACGCATATCAGGAAGATTGATAATTGGAACAGGAATTAAATCATAGCCCATCATCAGTTCGTATGTTCCCTGTGCAGGTCCACGAAGTTTTGTCAGTGTAAGGTCATAAGCAAGTCCTAAACGAAGCTTATTTTTCAGGCGTACAGAAAACCAAAAATCAACAGAATCATAAGAGCTTCTGTTTAAATTGAAGGCAGAACGGAAGGCAACGCCAAACCAGAATTTTCTTTTATATATCAATGAAACGTCAAGGTCAAATTCACTTGGAGCATTTACTTTTTGATCGGCACTGTTTCGGGCAGTAAACATGCCCACATTTTTGATGAGCAAAATAGGGCGTAGTACAATGTCTTCCCCTTTAAGTTTTATGATAACACCGCCGGAAAGGTAGAAGTGACGGTACATCTGTGCTACAGGAACATTGATAGACTCCCAGGATTCTCTTTTTCTTAAGGAATGTTCCAACAGCATAGGCGAAGAAAATCCGACAAAAAACTTGGGCGCCTGCAAATAGATGCCCGCGCCAAAATTTGGCAACCAAATATTCAGCGGTTGAGCATTATTGAAAGCAGGGTCATTGTAGTTTGAATAGTCCAACTTTCTAAAATCAGCATTAAAATTTGTCACACCACCCTGCATTCCCATATAAAGATAGGTATCTGGATTTCTGGATTTGCGGTGGCGGTGATATCTTTTCCCGAGTGCCAATCTGTAAGAAAATGATCCGTAAAAATTGAACTGTCTATAGATAGCGATCTGATCCAAAGAAGTATTGACACCCAAGCCGATGTTTTTTTTGGGCAGAAAAGAATGCATCGTCAAATTTTGCGTCATTGGGGCACCTTTCAAACCCCACCACTGATGTCTGTGCAGTACTGTCATATCCAAATAGCCTGTTGTACCTGCGTATGCAGGATTGTAGGACATTGGATTGAAAATATACTTCGTAAACATTGGATCCTGCTGTGCACTAAGGGGAACAGACACTATAAAAAGTGTACAAAGAACGAGTATTGTAGTAGTTCTAATCATAGTGCCATGATTTGGGATAACATAAAATTGTCTGTCAGGAAAAATTATAAACTGTTTCCTCATTAGAAAACGTAAAGAATTAATATTCTGTATGTTTTCCTAATGCCAGACAGACAAAATAGCTTACCGCAAAGATAATTTTTTTGTGTTAAACTCCAAAAATAAGTATCTATAAATAGTTTTACCATTGTAGTCGCATAAAAGATTCCAAAAGAGGACTTTCAATTAAACACAGATCCGATATTAAAGAAATTCTATTTATTATGTGAAGCCCTTAGGGGTTCAGGTTCATAACAAAAGCTAAAAACGACAATGTGTTTATAAACTATTAGAAACAAAAGTATAACGATATTTTAGCTATAATTATTTTAATTATTTTCTAATACTCAGTACTATCCATACAACTACCGGTGCGCCGAGCAGTGAGGTTACCACGTTGATAGGTAAAACTTTATCCTGAAATGGCAGAATGGCGATCAATTGGCAGTAAAGCATAACCACCATACCCAATAAAACGGTACCCAAAATGAGAATCTGATGTCTCTGCGTACGCCAAAGCAAACGTGCAGCATGAGGTACAGCAATTCCGACGAAAGCAATCGGCCCGCAAAAAGCAGTGATACTGCCGGCCAAAACGGCTGTAGTAATGATCAGCTGCCATCTGAGTCTTTTTACGGAAACGCCCAATGAACGGGCATTGTCCTCGCCTAATAGCAGCACATTGAGGGGCTGAGCCAAGAGCATGGCCACGGTTACTCCGATGAGAGTTAAAGGCCCCAATACCCAGAGTTCGGCAACACTGAGGCCGCCGAGGTCGCCCATACTCCAAAGCACAAAGCGCTGCAGCTCTTCTCTTCCGCTGAAAAATTGCAGGAGCATGACCAAAGCACCTACGGCAGAACCCAGCATCATCCCCAAAATGAGTAGCGTACCGATATCCGATATCCGCCAGGAAACAGCCAATAAGAGTAAAAGCACCAATCCGGCGCCTATACAGGACGCCGTTACCAATCCCCAGGCATTGAACATGTCGCTGCTGCCAATAAGCCCCATTCCCAATAGCCAGCCGGCACCCATGAGCCATACTGCAGCACCCAGACCCGCTCCACTGCTGATGCCCAACACATAGGGCCCTGCAATCGGATTGCGAAAAAAAGTCTGCATGAGCAGACCGCTCAGAGAAAGTGAAGCACCTGCCAGCATTGCAGCAGCTGCACGGGGCATACGGAGCTGCCAGATTATTTTTTCAAAAATATTGTCATCTTTGCCCAGTCCAAAAATTGCTGGGAAAAGGTCGGAAAAGCTAATATACACAGAACCCAGTGCCAGATTGAGCGCAAGCCCAATCAGCAGAAAAGCGGTGAGAATTATAAAAATATTTCTTTGACGCGGGTTCATTATTCAATTTTTTTATAAAAATACAAAACATGTTCGGGCAACAGCTCCGGATAAAATATTTTAATCAGGTCGGCCAATACCAGATCGGGTTTTACATTGGCAGATTCAAAAATGTCATAACCGCCGTTTTCCGAGACCCTTGCGGTATAGCTAAAAATATTGCCTTTTTGAAAAGCGGAAAAGGAGCTGTAACGTGCATCCGCTTTTTTAAGCTGTTCTTTTGTTTCTGCCAGAACAACATTGAGCCAATAATCAGCCTTTTGGGCTTTGAATAATACGGATTCAAAGTCGACAGGCAATCCGCCGCGCTCTTCATTATCTGCCCAAAGGTATCTGCCGCCGGCATCCCGGATGAATCGGGCAATAAAGCTTTTACCTCCCGCCACAAACCAGGAACCTTCCTGAGCCATACCCAATAAAACAGTCGGTTTTTTATCTGTTGGAATGTTTTTTACCTTTTCCTGCAAATCCAAATAGCGTTTGGCCAGTGCATCAAAGTCTTTTTTAGCTTGTTCTTCTTTATTGAAAAAGTAGGACATGAACAATACCCATTCGGCGCGGCCCAAGGGTGTATCTTCCATAAATTCGGAAAGAATGACCACCGGCAGTCCCAATTCTTTAAATTTTTTGTGGCTGCTGCCTCTGCCAAAGCTGAAACCAAAGACCAGTTCGGGATTTACCGTCAGGGCTTTTTCGTAATTCAGACCATTGTCATTGCCCAGTTCGGGCAAATTGCCGCTGCCGATTCTTTTGCGCAGTGCCTCATTGTAAATGTACTTTCCATCGGCAATTGCCACAATTTTATCTGTTTGTCCCAGAAAATCAAGCATGGCTGTATGGCTTGTGCCAGTGCAGATGACTCTTTCCACCGGCACGGCAATCAGGACTGCATCTTCATATCCTTTTGGCTCGGACTTCCCTTTTGGATAGAGTACATAACGAAATTTTTCATCGGCGCCGCGCCAGGCTTCACCGATGGAGAGAATGGTGAGTTCTCCATTTTTTACTGCACTGAAATTGACAGCATACTTGGGCTTGATTGTATCTACTGTGATATTTTCATCTTTCCCCTGTTTTACTGCATTGGTACAGGATAAAAATGTCGATAAAGAAATGCAAAAAACTGTTATGCTAAAAAAAATATTACTCATTTTCAGATTGTTGACGGAAGCTTAATTGGTATTTATGACAAAGTTAAGACAGAGAAGGATATTTCTGAATATTTTGGGAATATTGCTGCAAAAGCTGTGGATTTCAATGTCAATAATCTATTTTAGCAAATATAAACTTATAATCTTAGCTTAAAACATTAGCAACATGAAAGTCATTCTCCCCCTTTTGTTAGTAATATTAAGTTGCCTGTCTGCCTTTTCGCAAAACAAAAATGGTGACGGACAATATTTTTATACAATTAAATCCAGTATTGTCGATAAGAAAACGATAAATAGTGAGGGTCATGCTATTTTCATGCAGCGTGGAAATAAACAGCGATTTGAAATGTTTTTGAAGGAAGAAAATGGGAATGATTCCCGTTATATCGTATTCATTGACAAGGATAAAAAGGAATTTTTAAAAACTATTTATCGCGCTGGGTCTGAAATTGACAAACTTCAAGGCAGTTTTGAGGAGCTGGAAAATCTAAAAACCAGAGAAGACTGGAAATTGACAGCCACTAAAGAGAAAAGAACAATTGTAAAGCAAAATTGTACAAAATGGGAGGCTGCTTGGAACTTATCCTGGCCCTGCCTGCCAAAAGCATCTGCCTATCTTGCAAGCAAAATAGCTGTCGATCCACGTTTTGCTTTTATGGCACTAAATCCCGTCTTGGAACTGCCCGCCCTTCCTTTAGAATTCAGTATTATCTGTGAGGAAACGCTTAATTTCTCTATATTAATTGACCGCATTGAAAATGACTTGCCCGATGCAGTGTGGTTCGACCCCGAACTGACAGCACAGTATCCTTTTGAGAAAATGACAAAAAAATTTGCTGCTGAAATCTTACTTGCAGATATGAATGCTAAACGCATTGATGCAGGATATGAACACTATAATACGCTGATAGCAGAACTGGAAAATTCCATTAAAATTTTCTTTTCCAATAAACGTCCTGATCAAAAAGTTGAATTGGAAAGAGCAATTCAAAATGTCAGCAACCAAAAAAAGGAATTGATAAGAAAGTTGGATAAGGCAATAGAACAATTGAACAGTTACAAAAGAACTGATAATCCTGAGGACAGAATTGCAGCATCACTTGTATTTACTTCGGGTTTTGTAGAGCAGTTAGATCTTGGATTTAAAGATTTGAATGAGCAGATAAAAAAAGAAGCTGAGAATTTGAGCGTATTGCTTTCCATAGGAATATACGAGTCTAAGGAGCTTCTGCCTTTGAATGAATTTGGCAACTATTCGGCACATAAAAACATGTCAAATGCTGTGGCTGAAAAGCTGCTGAAAGCCTATCATTTAATGGCATTAGAGACTGAGTTGAGTTATCTGTTATGGATTTGGAAAAAGGCAGGCAATCTGGAAATAATAAAAAATGTGTTTGAAGTAAACTGCCGGTCGGAAAAGCCCTATATTATGTTAGGCGAAACTTTTGAAGCCGATATAAGCCTATCCGCAGCGGCAGATCGTGCAAAATATAATGTTACTGTGAAAGGAGAAAACTTAAAAATAGTGAACGGCACTGCAAAATATATAGCGCGCCCCAGTTCTGTTGGTGAACATAGTTTTGAAGCGGTAGTAAGCGTTCAGAATCCGTTGACAGGAAGATATGAAGAACTGAAGAAAACTTTTTACTTTGAGGTTGGCGTTCCTACAATAAATATTAATGCTGAAAAAATGAATTTTATTTACATGGGTGTGGATAATCCAATCACGGTTAGCGCATCAGGAATATCCAGCAACGATTTGGATGTTTCAGTTTCAGGTATGGGTGATACAGAGATTTATCCCGGGAGCCGCAGTTCAGCATATATTGTAAAACCCAAATCTGTAACAGAGAAGGGAGCTTATTGCAATATTGTTGTCAAAAACAAAAAAACCGGCAAAAATCTTGGCAGTTTTCAACTCCAAGTCAAAAAACTGCCCAACCCCGATATAAGGCTGTCAAACAATAAATCGGGAGGAACGCTGACAGCAGCAGAAATGAAACTTCAGTCGGGGCTGATGGCTATATGGAATTCTTCGGATTTTGATGCCAGATGTGTTGTAACCGGCTTCAGTTTACAAAAAATCAGTGACGGAAAAGTGCATACTGAAATTAAGGCTGAAGGTGGGAAGTTTTATGGTGAGGTACTCGAAAGTGTAAAAGCTGCCAAACAGGGCGATATTTATTTTTTTAAAGATGTCCTCAGCCGATGCCCGGGTGATGCTGATAACCGAGAAATGGGCAGTCTGATTTTTGAAGTAAAATAATAGGAACAGGAACTAAATTCAACAAATTGGGTTTATTTTGATTCTTAACAGCAACTCAGATTTTAAAACAAAAATCATATCTTTGCGAAAATAAGTTTGAGCAGCCTGATTTTCGGCAGCTTCAAATTTTGAGTCCATTATGAAAAATTGATTATTTGCCATAAAGGCACTAATAATCAAAGGGTATATAGAGCTGTAATTTGTAATTATATAAATTATATACTTTTCGAGGGACTCAATCTTCAAATTTTCAAATCACCAAATTTTCAAATCAGATAAAATGGCTTTTACAGAACAGGAAATCGCCCTTTGGCTCGAACAGCTCGACCAAATCTTGGCTTCCGGCACCCTAGGCGAGCGCGAACTGAACGACTTGGAGGTTCAGCGCATTCAGAACCTGCGCGGATTGATTGACTTAAAAATCAATCCCTATCCCGCAGAAAAATATGAAGTGACTCATTTTGCAGTGCCTGTC
>CAINVS010000379.1 GCA_903854205.1 uncultured Bacteroidota bacterium
ATATGGAATATATGAAATTTAAAATAACCTTTCAGGTTACAAAACCGGGACAAATGCTTCCGCTCTCCTATCAATATGAGTTGAGCAGTTGGATATACAGCCTGATGTCTATAGGAAATTCAGATTTTACTGATTTTCTGCATCAAAAAGGTTTTGCATCTGCAGGTAAAAAATATAAATTTTTCTCTTTTTCACAACTTTGTTTTCCACCAAAAGGATTTTCTATACAAGGTGACAAGATGAAAATCAATGCCAAAGAAATTAGTTTTGAGATTAGTTTCTTAATGGACAATGCATCACAAAATCTTATCATTGGGCTTTTTGAAAAACAGCAAATGAGATTGGGAGACAGGCAAACCCAAGTAGATCTTTTTGTGAAATCGGTAGAACTGCTGCCTGAAGCCATACTTGAACAAAAAACTGTCAAATTAAGTTGCAGTTCTCCTATGGTAGTCAGCGCTCCTGTCATTTTTGGCAAAAAATTGCAGCACAGATATTTATCGCCTAATGATGCTGAATTTGAATCCTATTTTGTACAAAACCTAATTCAGAAATATGTTGCTGCTACAGAGCATGAATTAATTAAACCATCGGCAGGTGCAGATAGTATTCCCATAAGTTTCAAACTTTTATCAGACAAGGCAGCAGTTAAGTCCAGATTAATAAAGTTAAAAGCGAATTGCCCTGCTGAAACCAAGGTAAAAGGATTTCTTTTTGATTTTGAAATTGATGCTGCGCCTGAACTAATAAAACTTGGCTACCTATCCGGATTTGGTCATGAAAATGCAATGGGGTTCGGTTCAGTAAAACTAATATCATAAAATGGCTAGAGAATACGGAACAAAAATGAGGCTTTTAAAAGTGATGCTGGCTATTTTGGATCAGCCTTACCGTTACACAATAAAGCAATTAGCCGGTATTTACGGAGTTGATGAATCTGTTATCAAAGCTGACATTAATACATATAAAGCAGCAGGTTTTGTATTGGAATACGACGATAAATACCGTTATGCTTTTAAGGAAGAAAAGCAGATGAAACAGTTGAAAGACCTCTTGCATTTTTCGGAAGAGGATCAGCTCATTTTGGATCAGGCTATCGATCTTTTGGGTATAAATCAGACCAAAAAAGCTGATCAGCTAAAGAAAAAATTGGCCTCGCTTTATGATTTTCGACGCTTGGGTTTAGTCTCTCTACGCAAACCCTATCTTGACAAATTAGCGCAGTTGGAACAGTCGAAAAACGAAAAAAGGGTCCTGATTCTTAAAGAATACCATTCAACCAACAGTAATATAGTAAAAGACAGAAAGGTAGAGGCCTTTCATTATACTCCTTCAGAAGATATTTTGCATGCTTTTGATTTGGAAAAGAAAGAATTACGTCATTTCAGGATTTCCCGAATTCAGCGGATTCAATTAACAGATGAAAAATGGCAGTATGAAGGCCATCATCAGGTGATTGCTACAGATCCATTCCGTATTGTGGACAAAAATCAGATTTTTGTCCATCTGAGAATGCGGGTTGGCGCATATAATGAACTGAAAGAACGATTCCCCCTGACTGAAGCATTTATTGAACAGGATGCAGAAAAAGATATTTATGATTTTGAATGTATGATCAATTCGAAATTTTATGGTCTTAGCAATTTTATTCTTGGCTACCATCACCTAATAGTTGAAATTATTGAACCTGAAAGCCTACATGCACATTTAAGGAAGGAAATAAAAAAGATGGTAGAAAAATGGGGGTAGGGTGATGATTGGTCTATATGCTTTTTTAGTTTTGCGTTAATTATAATACTTAAAATACATAAATATATTGATTATGATAAAAGCGATTATAGAGTTCATGAATAACTTGGATGAGGATTTTAAGGCCCTGGCTTTTAAGCCCAGCAAGGGGTTGCACATACTCATCAACTTAAACAATGATAATTCAGCTTTTATAGAAAACTATTTTTACTACGATGGGGAAGCAGAATTGGGATCAGAGATGGGAATGATAGCCGCATTTGAGAAAAACAGTACATATATATCAATGAACCAGCAACAAAAATTTGATAATAAACAGAAAATTCATTCCACATCACCATTTTCTTTAGCTTTTAATTTTAGTTTGGGCAACAAAAAAGATGAAATAATAAAAGAGCTAAATGAAAAAATTGGATCGGGCCTAACAGATAAAGATTTAGATACGCTTATAAAATATTACAAAATTCAAGAAATAAAAACACGAATTCAGGATTATTTTATAAATGCAAAAAAACTTTGTTTGGGTGATTTTGACAAGTCAAATGATGTACTAAATATTTTTGAATTGTTTTTAAGTAATCATCTCTTTGATATTTTACCGGAACTGACAATGAGAAAGAATATTTCCAAAAAAAGGGTGAGGAAATTATTGAAGACGTATCAATCCTAAAAGAATTAAAAGAAAAAGATTATGTCCGAGTTTATTTTAATTATATACCAATAGAACAATGGGCAAAAGCATACAATAAGTATTATTCTAAAGAATATCC
>CAINVS010000380.1 GCA_903854205.1 uncultured Bacteroidota bacterium
TTTATGAAAAAAATTATAGTACTCTTCGCTCTACTGCTGCTAAAAATTGGGGCTTTTGCTCAAAGTTTTTATAACGCTTCCGCTATTCAGGAAATCAGAATCTATTTTGCACAAAGCAATTGGGATGCACTATTGGATACCGAAAGAGCAGGAGCAGACGGTTATGTTCAGGCTGATTCTATTCGGATTAATGGCACTACATTTAATCAGGTTGGCGTAAAATACAAAGGCAACAGTTCTTACAATGTCAATCAGGTTAAAAATCCCTTCCATATAGAATTAGATACCTATTTACCTCAGGATTATCAGGGCTATACCGACATAAAGCTGAGTAATATTAAATTTGACCCTTCATTTGTACGTGAAGCACTCTCATATACAATTCTGCGTCAGTACATGCATGCTCCAAAGGCTAATTTTGCCAATGTTTATGTAAACAATACGCTTATAGGCATTTACACAAATGTGGAATCCATTTCCAAGAAATTTGTCAGTGAGAAATTCGGCTCAAATGACAAGCCCTTTTTTGACTGCAGCCCTCCTGCAGGTGCCGGACCTCAAAGTACAAACCTTCCCAATCTTGCCTATCTTGGCACTACCGAAAGCAGTTATTACAGTGCTTATGACATGAAATCAGATTCCGGTTGGAATCATCTGATTGACCTTACAAATGTATTGTCAAATAATATCGCAAACATTGAAACAGTAATGGATATAGACCGTGCACTTTGGATGTTGGCATTTGATAATGTTTTGGTAAATCTGGACAGTTATCTTGGTCAGTTTAAACAAAATTATTATTTGTACAAAGATGACAATGGCCGATTTAATTCAATTGTTTGGGATTTGAATATGAGTTTTGGTACTTTTAATATGACCGGGACCATACAATTGGGCAGTACTACAGCTAAGGCGCAAATGACACACCTGCTGCATCAGAATGATGCTGCTTGGCCGCTGATGCAAAAACTGATGGCAGTACCGACTTACAAACGCAAGTATCTGGCGCATTTCAAAACGATCCTGATGGAGAATTTTGCCAATGGCAGCTACCTAACCACTGCACAAACGCTTCAAACCCTCATTAGCAGCTCGGTACAGGCCGATCCTAATAAGTTTTACACCTTTGCTCAGTTTCAAAGCAGCCTAACCACCGACATTTCTGTGGGTAACAATACTGCAGCGGGTTTGAGCAACCTGATGACTGCGAGATATAACTACCTTTCTGCCTTAGCGGATTTTACAAATACACAGCCTTCTATTACCGGTATTACGCCATCTTCAACCAATCCTGCATTGGGCAGCAATGTAAATATTACGGCAACTGTTACCAATACCAATGCGACTGCTGTTTATATCGGTCATCGCACGAATTCGTTTCAGGCTTTTACAAAAGTAAGTATGTATGACGACGGCGCCCACAATGACGGCGCTTCAGGAGATAATGTTTACGGAGCCAGCATTCCGGTAAACAATATCACGACGCAGTATTATATCTATGCTGAAAATAACAATATTGGCAGATTTTCTCCGGAAAGAGCCGAACATGAGTTTCATACACTGATTGCCTCTTATCCGTTAATTGGAGCAGGTGATATCAGTATAAATGAACTTATGGCACAAAACAGCACAACTGCTATGGATGAAATGGGCGTTTATGAAGATTGGACAGAATTGTACAACAATACTTCAAGTGCGCTTGATTTAAGCGGATATTTCCTCAGTGATGATACTACTAACCTCAGCAAATGGCAATTCCCGCTGAACACAGTCCTACAGCCCAACAGTTATCTTATCGTCTGGTGTGACGATGACGCTACAAACGGCCCTTACCATGCAACTTTCAAGCTATCTGCTTTGGGTGAATCCCTTACGCTTTCTTCTCCGGATCAGGATATTATAGATCAGGTATTTTTTGGCCCGCAAACTACTGATATGGGTTATGCCCGTGTGCCGAATGGTACCGGTAACTTTGTTATTCAGTCGCCAACTTACAATGCTAACAATGAAACTGCCAGCAGTATTGTCCAAACTGCCAAAACAATAGAAATCAATGCTTTTCCCAATCCGAGCTCCGGTTATTTGAAAGTTCGCATTTCGGAATTATTGAACAATGAACGCATTTCTGTTTACAATCAATTGGGTCAAATGGTGCTGAATGAAGAAGCAAATATTGAAAATGATTTGGATTTGACCGGGCTGAATACCGGAATGTATTTTCTGAAATATGCCAATATTACTTTGAAAATAAACTTAATAAATTAAATATGTTCAAAAGAATAATTATTCTGTTTTTGGGGCTTATACCCCTATTTATCTCCTGTAAGCATGAGGAGGGAAAAGGAGGACTTGCCACAATTAAAGGCAAAGTATATGGCAAGGATTACAATTCAAACGGCAATCTTGTCGATGAAGGATATTTGGGCAGTGCCAGAGTCTATATCAGTAAACATGGAGACAGCAACTATTTTGACGATTATGATACGTCCTACGACGGTTCCTATCAGTTCGACTTCTTATATGAAGGCACTTACGACATCTGGGTTTTCGGAGATTGTGACAGCTGTACCTGGGATCAGGTTTATCAGCTGAAAACTGTTGAAGTAAGCGATAAAAGAGGGGTCGTAACAGTTGAAGATCTGGTTATTACACTTTGAACAATTCAACCTGATTGTTCAAAAAAAATCCTTTTTGTCAGAATACAACTATAATATACTTAATTTTTATCTCATAGGGATAAGTAAATTGTAAGCCGGTGCAATTAAACGACATTATCAATTCTTTAGATTCAGTTACACTGAAAGAACTTGACTGTGTTTCGCTTCAAAACCGAATCGACAGCAAGTTTTTATTGAATAAATCGCAATTGGAATTACTGTTGCCTTTTATTTCACAAAATTACAGTGTATTGGAAATCAAGAATAACCGCATTTTTACTTACGAAAATAATTATTTTGACACAGAAGATTTGCGCTTTTATTACGATCACCACAACGGTTATCTGAACAGAATTAAAGTTAGAAGCCGTAAATATTTGGAAACAGGTCAAAGCTTTTTTGAAATTAAGAAAAAAGAAAAAGTAGACCGAACAAATAAATTCAGGGAATTGACAAGGGATATTGTTTCTGAATTAAATGAACTTCAACTGGCAAAACTCTCCAATATGAGTCGAAAACAATTGGAAGGTGTTCATTTGGTACTGACCAATCATTTTAATAGAATTACCTTTGTCAATCATGAAATGACCGAAAGAATGACCTTGGATTTCAATATTTCTTTTGCCGATGAAAATGGCGAAAAAAAAATGCGGGATATTTATGTTCTGGAAATTAAACAGTCCAAAAGCAACAGTCATTCATCCATCAGTGATCTGATAAAAGCAAATAACATCAGGCAAAAGGGTTTCAGTAAATATATTTACGGAATACTTTTACTAAAAGAAGGCATCAGGAAAAATAATTTTTTACCACTTTTGAAAAAGATAAATACACTATAATTTATGGGACCGGACGAAGAACCTGACCTTTATGCTTTCGATTTGACTGATTTTGCACTTCGTTCGGCGATCGACCTTATTGCTATTTTTCTGCTCGTCGGATTACTCTATTACCCGAAATATAAAAATAAGGACTTTGTCTTTACTTTTTCTATTTTCAATGTGATCAATTTTATGATCTGTTATCTGTTGGGGACAGCCAAAATACAGATGGGATTTGCCTTTGGGCTTTTTGCCATCTTCTCCATCATCAGGTATAGAACCATCATGATTTCGATCAAAGACATGGGCTATTTCTTTATCTGTGTCGCATTGGCCATGCTCAATTCAATGGCCGACAGTTCCGATGGCTTTCTATTGCTAATCATTTGCAATGCAGTTATTATTCTGTTGACTTTATTTTTGGAAAGGCTCAATTTTATCAATAACGAGAATTCCAAAGAAATTCTTTTTGATAATGTCAATCTCATCAAACCTTCACAGCGGGAAGCTCTGATAAAAGAATTGAAAGACAGAACAGAGCTGAATATTCACAAAGTGGATATTATCAAAATCAATTATCTGAAAGACACAGTTTTATTAAAAGTATATTATTATGCCAAAGAAAGTGAAAATACCTTGTACGCAAGCGGCGACGGCGACGATTAGCCTGTTTTTAATACTCCTGTTGTATTCAGTTCAGCTTTCTGCTCAGAAAATTGATAATCAACTGCGTTTTACGCCTTCCATATCCTATAAAATTGATAAAAAATGGAACGTCGCTTTTGATTACAGGCTCGCTTTGGATCATGACATATATGCGTTCCGTTCCAGTATGTTTCAGCCTTCGCTGGAATATAAAATTATAAAAGGACTCAGTGTGGAATTGGGCTACAGATTTGTAACAGCTTTTTCTCATGACAGTCACCGACTGATGGCTACTGTTCAGTACAAGCACAAAATCAAAGATTTCTCTCTAAGTTCAAATACCCGCTATCAGTTTTCTACTCGAAATTTTGATGCGGATTTCATGCAGAATTACAAAGAACCTTCACAGTATATCCGTGAGAAGATTACGGTGGAATATAACATTCCAAATTCCAAATTCTCGATTAATGCAGCTCCCGAACTGTTTTTGAAGTTGGACAGCCGTCCGGTAACACTACAGCGTATGCGCTATCATGCCGGAGTTGACTGGAATCTGAAATACGGAAACAGTGTCGGCTTGGCAGTTTTCTATGAGGATGTCTTCAGAGTGACCAAAGATGACAGAATTGTTTATAATGTTAAATACAGCCTTTCGATAGATGAACTGATTAAGAAAATTAAAAAGGACAAAAAGAAAAAAAGAAGGGAGAAGATAAGAACGAAAACGAAGAAAAGGATAAAAAAGACAAGGACGATAAAGACAAAA
>CAINVS010000381.1 GCA_903854205.1 uncultured Bacteroidota bacterium
CACAACAAGTTTAACATGATAAAAGTAGACGCTGACCGAGGGGTATATGCCTGAAATGTTATCTTTGCTGCGCAGGTTACCTACTCACCTACACAAGCCTAAAACTTATTTCTTATGCTCGTTTCTTGTCTATGATCCGTTAAATCCACTTTAATCTTGGTATAAACTTACTTTATTCGTTTTAACGGCAATAAGCAATGAAAAGCCAATTTAAGAAAGAACAAGACCTGCTCCATGCACTTCAAAGTAAGTCGCCCACGGTATACAATGCTGCGCTCAAGCATTTATATGACAGCGATCCGCTTAGAAATGCCGTTCGGAAGGAAGTTTTTTTCCGGGGAGGAAATGAAGGAGACGTCTCGGCCGTGCTCAATGAAGCCTTATGTACCGTTTTTAATCAGGTGCAAAACGGCATTTATAACCCCGCTTTGAGTAAATTGACAACCTACATTGTGGGTGTTGCAAAACAACAGTTTTTTACCAAGCAGCGTTCTAAAAGTCGGCTTTCCGCAAAGCATGAACGTTCGGCAGAAGGTGAAAACGTGGAAACCAGTTTCAACTTGAGTGAAGAAATGGATCGCGCCGAACAAAAGGCTTTATTGGTCAAGGTATTAACCGACATTGATCCCAGGTGTCAAAAGCTCACGGAACTTCAATCGATTGGTTATTCCATGGCAGAGATCGCAGTGCAAATGGCGTACAAAAATCAAGATGTTGCTAAAATGGCGGCTAAAGATTGTCGGGATAAGTTTCGAAAACATTTGGAAAAACGCCCGGATTTAGTGGCTGAAATACTCGGATTATGAATGAACAATATGATTACGACGACATCGTGGATTTTTTGGAGGATCGCATGAGTGAAGCAGACCGCATCGTTTTTGAGCAAGCGCTCGAAACGGATACTGCCTTGGTTCAGCGCGTAAATGTGATCAGGGCGGAAGCCAAAGTACACCGCATGCTGCGGGATGCACACATCATGCGTCAGTTTGAGGATTGGGATAAAGCATCCGCTGAAAAAAAAACAGATTTTTCTACTTCCCGGCAGGGGAACTTTGATATCGTATTGATACTCAAAAAAAACAGGGTCCTTTTTGCGATCGGTTTTTTATTGTTGATTTGTGTTGGGACTATTTTTTTTATTCGGCTAAAATCTGTTCCGGTGCTGCCCGTCCATCAACCAGATCAGCCTATTTTGATGGATACCACTTCGGTACAACCGGTGCAACCTGCATTGCCAAAGGATGCACCCGTTGCCCTTCAAGATGCACCGTCCAAACCTCGGCAGGACCAAGGGGCAAATGTGGGCGATGCTGCTGCATTTTATGCCGCTTTGGCAAAGAATACCTACCGAGCCGGTAATTTTGGCGGCACCTTGATGGGTGGGGGAGATGGAAACAACCAGGCCGGATCCTATGATCAAGCGGTTCAATTATACCAGGAGAAAAAATACGACCAAGCGTTAAATCTATTGCTGCATCCAACAAAGGATCAGGAGCCGGAATATCTTTATTTACGCGGCTATGTTTATTACCAGCTTGGGGCCTATCGAA
>CAINVS010000382.1 GCA_903854205.1 uncultured Bacteroidota bacterium
AATGAGGATGCTGCAATACTCAGCTTGCTTCCTTTTTTGATAGACTCTTTCAAGTCATCTCCTAAACGATGATTTACATTGTCAATAAGCTTCATTAGATTACTTTCATTTCAGTTTCTGGACTTAATTGTTTTAGTAGTTGCTTCACGTTTGTTTTGGCAGTATCATCTTTAAAACCAGCATCCCTAAATACAACCCGTAATGGTTTTGAACTAGCTAATTCTTTAGCAAATTGCTCATCAATGTTTTTATCAAAACAAGCATAAAGAGAATTTTCAGCAACTTTGAATACCTGCTTTCCTGAAATTTCAACTTGCTCTATTTTAAGACTTAAAGGCAAACCCCAATCTAGCATAACTTGAGCTAATAAATCATCAGCAGTTCGGTCTGTTTTTACATTGTCAGAAAATAATTCAAGACTAGCTTGTTTGTAATCCTGAGGTTTGTAATACACATCTTGCATATTACTATCAGATAAACGATAAACTCGGAATCCGTAATCTTGAGTGTCTTTAAATTCGGCAAATATGCCTTCACTCTCAGCTTTTTGTAGTTTTTCTCGTTTAATTATTTTACCAGCTCTGCGAATTCTTTCTTTTCCTATTTCACAAATATTGAAGTATCCGTTTTTAAATGCCTCGCTTTTTTCATCAGTCTTTTCAGGCAACTGAACTTGAATAAATTTTCTATTAGTTTTTTCGTCTGCATTAATTTGTAGAATGGCATTAGCTGTTGTGCCTGAACCTGAGTAAAAATCCAAAATTATATCCCCATCACTACTGCCAATCATAGCAAAGTGTTTAATTAATGAAATAGGTTTGGGATAACTAAACGGATTTTGGTTGTCAAATATTTTTTTTATATCATCATTCCCTGTCTCCGTTCTACCATAAATTGTGTCTATTAATAAGCTCTTGGGGGTTATTCCATCAGGCCTGTAATATTTTGTGTAAACATTTCCATTTTTAAAAACAAGCTGATCAAAATCTTCTTCGACCTTTTTCTTACCCCATCTCCAACATGATTGTTTTCCTTTAATAACTCTAGGATGATACGAATTACCTTCTTTATCAATTATTTCAAAAACTAAAGATTCGCTGAACCTAATCGAACTTTTGTCTAAAGTAATAAGTCCATATTCTCCTTTTTCATCTTTATTTGGATATAAGGCATCATCAAGTTTATAATTTATATCTAAATTAAACTGAAAGACATTTACAGACTTACAATAGCAAATTATGTATTCATGTTCTATCACTAAAACATTTGAGTCATTTCCTCCACCTTGTTTCTTTTTCCAAATAAACTGTCCTGCGAAATTAATTTCTCCAAAAATTTCATCTCCAAGTTTCCTTAAATTATGAACTTCTTCATCAGCTATCGAAATAAAAATAACCCCGTCCTCAATTAATAGATTCCTAGCTAACTTTAAACGCGGATACATCATTGTTAACCAATCTGAATGATACCTCCCAGCTGTTTCAGGGTTAACCACCAAGCGTTGATTGTTTTCATCTCTTTGCCCACTTTCAAATAATTCATCTTGGGCATCTTTTGAAAAATTGTCTTTATAAACAAAATCCTTCCCTGTATTGTAAGGAGGGTCAATATATATCATTTTGATTTTACCCAAATAACTTTCTTGAAGCAATTTCAATACTTCGAGATTATCGCCCTCAATGTAAATATTCTCCGTATTATCGAAATCGACTGAATCCTCACGAATAGGACGTAAGGTTTTTGTAGTTGGCAAGTTAGCTGTTACAATGGCTTCTTTCTTACCTGGCCATTCTAGTCGGTAGCGTTCTTTGGTTCCATCAATAAGGTCGTTAGATAATTCTTGTTTCAGTAAATCGAAATCTATCTTAATACCATCCGCTGATTCTGTAACACAATTTGGAAAGCGTTCAGCAATAAATTTACTATTTAGGTTTGCCCAGTTAGGGCTTTGCATGTCTAATTTTTCGCTCATAATTATTTATTTAACGATTTCCATTAATGTTTTAAAACTGGCTACGTGTTTAAATTGCACTTCTGCGCCTGTTATGGCTTTAAAGTGTTCAGAGGCACATTGAATTTTTAGTTTCTCGATTTCTCTGAGCTCAGCAGTTGAATCAGTTCCTTTAGTCTCTGCAACAAAATAGATATGCTTCACTTTGTCCTTGTCAAATACAATTGCCCAGTCAGGGCTATAATTGGCAATTGGCGTAGCCACATGAAAGCTCTTGGGTAATTTTGCATATACAACTACTTCAACACTTTCATCTAACTCTTTGGCGAAATTGCTTTCAATATTTGAATCCGTTGTAAGATAATCGTAAATGTGTTTTTTCATTAAAGGCGCACCACGTAGAATAGATTTTTCATTTGAGAAAACCGTTGCTGATTCATGGCGTTCATCTAATTTGTGATAAGTGATATTATTCAAAATCAAACTAGCTTTCACTTCATTAATTAATCGGCTCACTTTAGCAATAAACTCCTCAGGGTTTTTACTAATCAGGTTAAATTTTTCTTCCTTAATTGATTTTAGAATTTCTACAATAGTTCGTCTAGTAAGGTTCGTTAATTGTTCAATCTCTCCAACAATATCATAAACTGTATTGGAATCACTGATTACT
>CAINVS010000383.1 GCA_903854205.1 uncultured Bacteroidota bacterium
GATGTCAGCATGTCTCCATAGCGGAAGCTGAATGCTTTACTGCAGCTGAAAGTAGAATCATTAGGATCCTGTATAGTTAGCGTTCCTGTAAATAGGGTATTTGAAGGAACAGTTGAAGCAGGTGCAATATTAACATCTATATAAACAGCTGAAGTGTACCCATTATTTCCGTCTCCGGGAATACTTAAAAAAGTAGGAATTGTTAATGAATCATTCAATGTTATATACGGATTGTCAGCCATGACAGCAGTGAAATAGGGATAGGCAATAAAATGCTGACTGCTGTTGTAAACACTGATATTAAAGAAATTGGCATCCACAAATACAGTATCTATGCTGATGGAATCACAAATTGTTTGTGCATTCGTTTTGGCAGTAAAAAGCAATAATACAGCGGTTAATATAATAATAATTCTTTTCATCACTGGATGATTTGTAACCGGTTATTTCAAATTATTTAGAAATTGGGATTCTCGGTTTTAAATAAGGCACTATTCTAATTATTCATTTACAATTATCTTATAGACCGTTATATTCAGGCCATTATTGATGCGAAGCATATAAGTCCCGGCAGGTATTCCAAATAGCGGAATTGTAGCGTTGTTGCTGTTCAAATTATTGATCTCCAATATTTTTTGTCCATTCAGGTTGTACAGTTCAATGAAATTGATTGGATAATCTGCACTGATGTTCAGTTCATTTTTTGCAGGATTGGGAAAAATTCGGCAATCAGTTTTCAAAGGCAAAGCAACCGTTGAAGTACCTGTGCAGGAAAGGTCGTTCAGCTTTTTCCAAATATCGTTATTAAAAACAATTGTGACTTCAGAGCTGCCTGTGGGGGCTTCGCCCATTCTTACTAAAATTAGGTTTTGAGAAGGGACAACATTCAATATCTGTCCATCCTTGCCAAGAGCAGCGTACATATCTGCAGGAGCATCGGGACATAGCTGTGTTGGGAATACTGTTTGCAGTGTTGGGACCATAAAACTGCTTTTGCCATTCAGCCACCAAAGATATCCGTATGAGCGATTTAAATTCTGAGAAGTATTGATCATCTGCTGAAAATAAGCCGCATCAGTCATGATCTGCGTGCCATTCCAGTTGCCTTCATTGAGCATCAGCAGGCCGAAACGGGCCATACTTCGGGAATTGCTTACGTAAACATTGTTATATCCAGAAGGATAAAAAGCACCGTTCATTCCAATCTGATTGCGAACTTTGGCAGCAAAATATTGATTCAAATTCTGCCCTGTGGCACCTGTTATCACGCCATCCAACATGGTATAAGGACCATTGTGATAGGCCCAACGGGTTCCGGCATCAGCCAAATACTGCAGGCAGGTATCCAAAGTGCAGTAATGATCGGGCACTCCGTCATTGAGTCCGCTTGTCATTGTCAGCTGATTTCTGATTGTGATTTTTTCTTCTTTGTTTGGCGGACAAACTGTCCAACCGGTTCCAAGATAGTTGGAACTTGTATCGTTGATACTCAAAAAGCCTTCCTGTTGAGCAATTCCAACCGTAAAGGCAGTCAGTGTTTTTCCGGCGGAAGCCCAGTACCAAAGACTATCACGACCAAAATTATCGAAATAATGTTCCAGTACAATTTTGCCGTCTTTTAACAGCAAAAATGATTTTGTATTCTGCTGATCAAGATAGTTGATAAGGCTGTCAATTTTTTCATCGCACCAGCCCAATGAAGCGGGGTGGATTGTGTCCCAGCTGCTACCGGTCAATGGTGGGAAGTACAGACTTTGCGCC